>CAYNSL010000004.1:34706-40659 GCA_964399755.1 uncultured Chitinophaga sp.
CAAAAAAAATGGGCTCCTTTCGAAGCCCATGCAATTTGTTGAAAAACGACCTGCTTAGCTCAGGTGTTTGCCGATATGCTTGGCCATATCGAACATGGATACCTGGCTCTTGCCGCCGAATACAGCTTTCAGTTTGTCGTCGGCATTGATCATACGCCTGTTCGTTTTGTCCTGCAGCTTGTTGGCTTTGATGTAGACCCACATTTTTTTCACCACTTCGGTGCGGGGGAGGGCCTTGCTTCCAACAACAGCGGCGAGCGCTGCGCTGGGTGTCATCGGCTTCATGAAAGCCGGGTTGGGCTTGCGGGCAGATTTTTTCTTAGCGGCTTTTTTAGCGGCCGGTTTCTTTGCAGCTTTCTTTACTGCTTTCCTGGCTGCGGGTTTCTTTGCAGCTTTTTTCTTTGCTTTTTTTGTTGCCATGTTGTTTGAATTAGATTTTAACGGGTGTTCAATACAAGCGGGAGATTCCCTCTCCCATCGCTGTCAAATATAGTCTATTTCGATAACCCTTGTATGGATTGAACTTTTTTCTTTCCACAAAAAATGCTGATTTCCCCAATGGAAAAACCCGCATTCCCCAATGATTTTTATGCCCGGCCGAACCAACTCGTTACTTTTGACCTCCATGCCGCTCTATCTCGCCTCCCTGAATTCGGGCAGTAATGCCAACTGCTACTTTGCCGGTAATACCCGGGAAGCCGTACTGATTGATGGCGGGCTGAGCTGCCGGGAAACGGAATCCCGGATGAAAATGCTGGGACTGGAGATGGAAAAAGTAAAGGCCCTTTTTGTTTCCCATGAACATTCCGATCATATTACCGGTGTGGCGGGGCTTTCCAAAAAATACCGGCTGCCCGTCTATATCACCGATGCCACACTCAAAAACTGCCCCTTCCGCCCCGATCCGGCACTGGTCCGTTCCTTCAAACATGCCAAACCGGTTCGTATCGGCGACCTGAGTATCACCCCATTCCGGAAGAGTCACGATGCCGCCGATCCCCATAGTTTCATGGTTACTTACAGGGAGCTGAATGCGGGAATTATCACCGATATCGGTTATGCCTGCAAAAGGGTGATTCGCTATTTTGGCCAGTGCCATGCCGCTTTCCTCGAATCCAATTACTGCGAAAAAATGCTCGCCGGGGGTTCATACCCGAAATACCTGCAAAAACGCATCAGCGGTGATGAGGGGCATTTATCGAACGACCAGGCGCTGGACCTGTTCCTGCATTACCGTTCGGAGCAGCTCCGGCTGCTGATCCTTTCGCATTTGTCCAAAAACAATAATAAACCGGAACTGGTGGAATCAATTTTCGCCCCGCATGCGGGCGGCACGCAGATCGCCATCGCCAGCCGTTACCACCCCGGTCCCGTGTTTTGCCTGGAAACGGAAGAAACCCCGGCGCGGAAAATCACGAAACGGCGTACTCCGGAAGATAACCGGCAGCTCTCCCTTTTCTGATCCGGACCGGGGTTTGCCGGGTATCCGGTCCCGATTGTTAAACAGATACAAAACAATTATTCCGGCTCCGCTCCATAGAAAAAGCCATTATCTTTAAAGCCGCTTCTTCCGTTCCAGTACCCGCTTAACCCGCCCCCTTTATTCTGTTCCCCCGCCACCACGACCCTGAATTTATCCGTTACTCCAAACTGATCATTTCACTTTATAAAAAGGAGGGTATATGTTAACAGAAACAACCATTCAGCAATTCAGACAGTCGTTACGCGGCAGCGTGGTCGGCGCCGGCGATCCCGGTTATGATGCAGCCCGCAAGGTTTACAATGCGATGATCGATAAAAAACCGCGGCTTATCGCCTACTGCGCCGATGCGGCGGATGTCATCACCGCGGTCAATTTCGGCCGCGACAATAAGATCCTGATCGCCGTGCGCGGCGGTGGTCACAACGGCGGCGGACTCGGTATCTGCGATGACGGGCTGGTGATCGATCTTTCACATATTAAGTTCACACTGGTGGACCCCGTTAAAAAAACGGTGACCGCGGGCGGCGGCTGCACCTGGGGCGATGTAGACCATGCCACGCATGCATTTGGACTGGGCGTTCCCGCCGGTATCATTTCCACCACCGGGATCGGCGGGCTGACGCTGGGTGGCGGTATCGGTCATTTTACAAGGCAGTTCGGGCTGACCATCGACAACCTGCTGGCCGCTGATGTTGTGCTGGCCGACGGCAGTTTCGTACATGCCAGTGCCCGTGAAAATGCCGACCTGTTCTGGGCGCTCCGCGGCGGCGGCGGTAATTTCGGAATCGTTACGGCCTTTACCTACCAGCTGAACCCGGTAAAAAATGTGTACGCGGGTCCCATGCTGTGGGAGGTGGACAGGGCCCCCGAGATCATGAAATGGTACAGCGGTTTCATCAAAGAAGCGCCTTATGATATCAACGGCTTTTTCCTGTTCATGATCGTGCCCCCGGGTCCGCCCTTCCCCGAACACCTGCACCTGAAAAACATGTGCGGGGTGGTGTGGAACCATACGGGCACCGTGGCCGAGGCCGAAAAAGCGTTTGCGCCTATCCGTGAGAAATTCCCGCCGGCGCTGGACCTGGTCGGGCCCCTGCCGCAACCCGCGCTCAATTCCATGTTCGACGGATTGTATCCCCCGGGGCACCTCTGGTACTGGCGCGCCGATTATGTAAATGAACTGAGCGATGAAGCCATACAGGCACACATGAAGTACGGGACTTCCATTCCCACCATGCAATCGTCCATGCACCTCTATCCCGTAAACGGAAAAGCCGCCCGGCCGGCCAACGGCGATACCGCCTGGAGCTACCGCGACGCTACCTGGGCCCAGGTGATCGTGGGTGTGGATCCTGACCCTGCCAACCGGGAAAAGATCACAAAATGGACCAAGGATTACTGGAACGCGGTACATCCTTATTCGGCAGGCGGCGCATATATAAACTTTATGATGGACGAAGGAACAGAACGGATCAAAGCCACCTACCGGGATAATTATGATAAACTGGCACAGGTAAAATCTAAATACGATCCCGACAATCTCTTCCGCGTAAACCAGAATATCAAGCCGGCCTGATCATTGCCGTTAACCATCCCCGGGCCGCCTGTTTCTTGATCAGGTAATGATACGGCCCGGGGAATTTTTTTTGCTGTTAGTCGCCCTTATTACATTTCACTTTGAAAATTTGACTTATTTTTGCCGCTCATACTTCGACTATGAAAGTCTTTTCCTGCCCCGCCCGGTAAAATTTATCCGCAGGGCTTCCTTTCAGGACCGCTTAAACATCGGCAACCCCGCGTTGCCGGCTTACCGTTAATTTTATTGAATCATTTTCCCCGGAATTTTTTTCCGGACAAGGAACCAACGACTTTCAATCATGACAGAAACAAACCATACCAATAAACTATCCCATTTTATCTCACTGATCAAACGATCACTGCGGGGCGAAGAACACGACTATACGCAGGGCAGCATCCGTACCGCGATCGTCCTGCTGGCCATCCCCATGATCCTCGAGCTGAGCCTTGAATCGGTATTCGCCGTGGTGGATATGTTCTTTGTAGGAAAGCTCGGCGCCAATGCGATCACAACCGTGGGACTGACCGAAGCTTCGATCACCATTGTATACACCATGGCCCTGGGCCTGAGTACGGGCGCCACGGCTATCGTCGCCCGGCGCGTGGGTGAAAAAGATCCGGAGGCGGCGGCGCATGCCGGCATGCAATCCATTTTGCTGGCCCTTGCCGTAGCCGCGCTGATCAGCATACTCGGCGTGATCTTCGCGCCGGAAATACTGCGGATCATGGGCGCCGCGCCCGAAGTGGTGAAAGAGGGCGCCGTCTTTACCCGTATCATGATGGGCGGGAGCGTGGTGATTATCCTGCTCTTCCTGATCAATGGTATTTTTCGCGGGGCGGGAGATGCCGCGATGGCCATGAGAAGCCTCTGGATCGCCAGTCTTATCAATATATTTCTCTGCCCCCTGCTGATCAATGGCTGGGGCCCCTTCCCGCAACTGGGATTAAAAGGAGCCGCCATTGCCACTACCATCGGGCGCGGTACCGGTGTGCTCTATCAATGCTATCATTTGTTCAGGGGGAAAGGCACCCTGAAAGTGAAAGCCCTTCATTTTCGCTGGGACTTGCCCGTGATCCGGAACCTGGTAAGGGTTTCATTACCCGCCACCCTGCAATTCTTCCTGCAGTCGGGCAGCTGGATCGTGATGGCCATGCTGGTGGCCACTACCGGCGGTACCGATGCGTCGGCAGGTTACCAGGTTGCGATCCGCAATGTTGTCTTTTTTATATTGCCGGCATGGGGATTGAGCAATGCGGCGGCGACACTGGTGGGACAAAACCTGGGCGCCAAACAACCCGACCGTGCGGAGCAAAGCGTGTTACTGACCACGAAATACAATGCATATTTTATGGGTGTGGTGATGCTGTTGTTTTTATTTCTCTCCTCGCCCATTATCAGCATATTCACCAGCGATCCGCAGGTACATTATTATGGTACGCTGTCCCTCCAGATCATCGGGTCGGGATATATCTTTTACGGGATCGGGATGGTGATGATGCAATCGCTTAACGGGGCGGGCGATACGCGAACGCCTACCTGGATCAACTTTTTCTGCTTCTGGCTTTTCCAGGTGCCGATGGGTTTCTTCCTGGCCAAAGGACTGAACTGGGGTCCCACCGGCGCATTCGTGGCAACCCCCGTTGCGGAATCCGTGGTGGCAATCGTGGCCTATTTGTATTTCAGGAAGGGATTGTGGAAGAAGGTCGCTGTTTAAAATTGTTCCTCATTGGTTAACCCTGAGTGACGGGTGCGCCGGCGCCCGTCACTCCTCCTTCCGGCCTCCGACCTCCGACCTCCGACCTCCTTCTTCCCACATTTCACTATTTTTAATACCAGATTCATTTATCATGAGCAATGTTATCGACCAGAACCGGATCCGGCAGATCTTCTTCATCATGATATTAATCCTGCTGGGATTATTATTATTCCGGCAACTGGTTTCCTTTGTCCCGGCCCTGCTGGGCGCCATCACACTCTATGTATTGCTGCGCAAATGGATGTTTTACCTTACCGAAAAAAAGAAATGGCGAAAGGGATGGACGGCCCTGCTGCTGATGCTTTTTTCCCTTATCGTGATCCTCCTGCCCGTGGCCCTGCTGGTGAACATGCTTTCTTCCAAGGTGAGCTTCGCCATTGAGCATTCGAACGAACTGACCGAAGCCCTGAAAAAAGTGGTGACTGATATTGAAAACAAATTCGACATCACGCTGGCCAGCGAACAAAACATCAACAAGCTGGGCAATACGATCGCTTACAGCATCCCCCAGGTGCTGGGCGCCACGTTCAGCACGCTCAGCACCATTTTCTTCATGTACTTCATCCTTTATTTTATGCTGGTGAACGGGCGGGGGATGGAGAATACGATGTATGAATATATCCCGCTACGCGACGAGAACGTTGGGCGCCTCAGTAAAGAGGTGAACATGATGGTGGTGACCAACGCGATCGGGATACCGCTGGTGGCCTTTGCACAGGGCGTGGTGGGACTTGTTGGTTATTTAATCATCGGTGTGAAAGAGCCATTTTTCTGGTTCGGGGTCACCTGTATCGCGGGTATGCTACCCGTGGTGGGCGCGGCGCTGGCTTATGTGCCGCTGGCGATCATTTTCTTTGCCAATGACCAGATGGGGCAGGGTATCGCGATGATCATATTCGGTTTCGGGGTGATCGGAACCGTAGATAACCTGTTGCGGTTTACCCTGCTCAAAAAACTGGGCAATGTGCATCCGCTCACTACCGTATTCGGCGTGATCCTCGGTCTCAACCTCTTCGGGTTTATCGGGCTGGTATTCGGGCCGCTCCTGATCTCGCTTTTCATGCTGCTGCTGAAAATCTATTCCAGCGAATTTATCACGAAGCAAAGGGATATTAATAAGATCATGGAGAATTGA
>CAYNSL010000004.1:40759-73350 GCA_964399755.1 uncultured Chitinophaga sp.
AAAACCGGATAATATTTTGGCATCGCCTTTCGTTTGAAAAGTAATCCCGAGGATGCCCGACTGATCCTCGACTATCTTATAGAAAAACCGTACCCGAGTGAGAAAACTCATTATTCCCTTTTGCGCGGGATTATTGTGCAGTTCATTTACGATTGTCCACGATAATCCCGGTTCCGGTCCGGCCGAATCCCCCGCAACAATTTGCATTGACCCCCCTGCCGATGACGCGGAACTCATTTACCGCGAATCGAACCTCGAACAATACGGTTTATCCGAATCTGCTTTCGCTTATGCCTGGAAAGGTTACCGGTGTTTATTGTCAAAAAATTTTTTAGGGGTCAGCCGTTACCTGACCATCTGCGATTTCAGCCAGTCGTCGGCGCAGAAAAGGCTTTACATAATTGATGTGGACAGCAAAAAACTCGTCCTGCATACCTGGGTGGCGCACGGGCGCAACAGCGGCGCCGTCTATGCGGAAACATTTTCCAATATACCCGAGTCCTGGCAAAGCAGCCTGGGTTTCTATATCACGCAGCAAACCTATATCGGAGCCCATGGATTATCGCTTCGCCTCAACGGGCTTGAACCCGGTTTTAATGACAAGGCCTATGAAAGGAGTATCGTGATCCATGGCGCGGCATATGTGGACGAATCCAGGGCGCGGCAGGGACAATTCATGGGCCGCAGTTTTGGCTGCCCCGCCGTACCCGTGAACGAGTCGGAAAAAATTATTTCCCTGATCAAAAACGGCTCCTGTCTTTTTATCTACCATCCTTCCCGGAATTACCTGCTTCATTCAAAAATATTAAACGGCTGATTGGACACAATAACAAGGATGGATGATAACAAAAGGCCCAACTCACCCTATGGTTGGGCTTTTTTGTGTCCTCACCCCCCGGCCCCCTCTCCATAAATGGAGAGGAGGAGAGCTCGTTTGGTGTCCTCTCTATACTCAGAGAGGGGGAGAGTTCGTTTCATGCCCCCACTTTAAAACAGCATGTATTTACCAGATTGACGGGCGCCCATACATTCCAATATCATAATACCAGGAGCAGAAATGAATCTGTGTTTATCCGTAATCACCGCATCCTGCGCGTACCGGTTAATTATAATTTCCCGATACTTTGCCGAATGGTGAGTATGCTCATCCAGGTCATAAGGGCCACGACGATCCAGCCAATAAGCTGCATCCAGGCGGGATGCCGGTAGGCGGGGAATAATTTTTTCCGGGTTACTGCCAGCAGCATGATGGCCAGGGCTATGGGAAGGATCAACCCGTTGAGCATGCCGGCCATAACGAGGATAGACGCCGGGGTTTGTTTTAGCCAAACAAAGACCAGCGTGGAGAAAATGATAAAACAGCTGATGAGTATCCGCTGGTTTTTTTCCAAAGCGGGATGAAAGGTCTTCCAGAAAGAAACGGAGGTAAACGAAGCCCCGATTACCGAAGTGATCGCCGCCGACCACATTACCACCCCGAAAAATTTATACCCGCTGTTACCGGCGGCCGATTGGAAAACAGCGGCCGCGGGGTTTTTATCGCCAAGACCGGCGCCGGCCCATACTACGCCCAGCGCAGCCAGGAATAATACATAGCGCATGACGGCAGTAATGATGATCCCGGTTACGGAACTGCGCGTAACCTGCGGAATGGCGGAACCTCCTTTTACGCCCGCATCAAGGAGCCGGTGCGCCCCGGCGAAACTGATATACCCGCCTACCGTGCCTCCCACGAGGGCGACGATCATTTTTACATCAATCTTTTGGGGCCAGAACGTATGCTGCAGGGCTTTCCCGAACGGCGGCTGCGCGGCGAACATCACATACAAGGTCAGCCCGATCATGGCAATACCCAGGATCTTTACAAACCAGTCGATCGCGCGTCCGGCTTCCTTTGCCCAAAATATAAACAGGGCAATCCCGCAACTGATCACGGCGCCCCATTGGGGGTCAAGACCGGTGAGTACCTGCAGTCCCAATCCGCAGCCCGCAATATTTCCCACATTGAAGGCCAACCCGCCAGATGCCACCAGCGCCGCGAGAAAATAACCGAGACCGGGCTTTAATTTATTGGAAAGATCCTGCGCCCTTTGCTCCCCCACAACGATGATCCGCCAGATATTGAGCTGCGCGCCGATATCGATGAAAACAGATATGAGGATCACAAAACCAAAACTCGTCAGCAACTGTTGTGTAAACAAACTGGTATTATTCAAAAAGCCGGGGCCGATGGCTGAAGTGGCCATTAAAAATGCGGCTCCGAGTATCGCGGAGTTTCTTTTCATGATGAATAAGGCCAGGCCGGGTGATTCGCTTCGTTTCTATTCATGGTTAGGAAATTAAAAACTGTCTTGGCGAATTCAACCGCATGCGCGCCGTCGCCGTGTATACAGATCGTTTCGGCGGTAATGGGTATTGTTTTTCCTGAAATTGTCGTGACCGAACCATTTTCGACCATCTGGCCAACCTGTTGCAGCACGGACCCCGTATCTTCTAACAGGGCACCCGGTGCTGAGCGGGGCGTAAGGGATCCGTCATCGCGGTAGCTGCGGTCGGCAAAAACCTCGCTCGCGGTTTTCAATCCCAGCCGGCGGGCTTCGGAAATGGAATGACTGCCGCTCAATCCCAGCAAGAACAGGGCGGGGTCGAAGTCCAGCACCGCCCGGGCGATGGCGCCGGCGATCTGCGGGTTTGCCGCGGACATATTATAGAGGGCACCGTGCGGTTTTACATGCACTATCTTTTTATCATAACCCGAGGCGATTTCCTGCAGGATGATCAGTTGTTGCGTAACGAGATCATATATCGCCGACGCGGGCAATTGCATTTCGGTCCTTCCGAAGTTTTCGCGGTCGAAAAAAGAAGGATGGGCCCCGATGGCCACATTGAATTCAATGCAACGCGCGATCGTCCGGTCCATGATCATGGCATCGCCCGCATGGTAACCGCAGGCAATATTGGCGGCCCGGATCAGGGGCATGAGCGCTTCATCATGACCCGCGCCTTCACCCATATCGCAGTTGATAAAGGGAAGCATCAGCGTTGGTTTTTGATAAATTCTTCCATCCTGAAAGTACAGGCATTTTGCAGATACTGCAAATGTTGTTGCTGCCGGATCATCAGTTCTTCCGCTTTTTCATGGCTGGTCAGCGCGAAACGGATACGGTCGCCCGCCTTCAGCTGCGCCAGCTTTGAATGATGGGCCGCGATCACATGGGCGATGCGCGGGTAACCGCCCGTTGTCTGGTGATCGGCCATCAGCACGATCAGTTTCCCGTCGGGTAATAATTGCACGGTACCGAAACTGACGGCAGTAGAAACCAGTTCACCCCGCTGCAGTACGGGCAGGGGAATATTGTCAAGCCGGTAGCCCATCCGGTCCGATTGCTGCGTAACCAGGAATGATGTCATCCTGAAATTTTCTTTGGCTTCGGTAGCCAGCCGCTCCCATTCCTGTCCGGGTAATACCCAAATTTCGTCCCCGGCCTCATCTCCCCATATCGCATCCGCTTTCCAGTGCAGTACTGAATACTGTTCAGGCAGCTGTGGAAGGGAACATGTTTCGCGAAAAAGTAGTTCATCATTTTTACGGAGGCCCCGGCCCTGGAAGCCACCTGCCTTCGCTTTCAGGTGCGTGCTGCGGCTGTTCAGCCAGGGGCGGATGGCGAACCCACCCTGCACGGCAAGATATGCCCTGGCGCCGCATACCGGTTTATGAAACTGGAGTACATCGTTTTTGCAGACCCCGACAGGATGCAGTGCGGGTACGGGTTCACCATTGATGCTGGCTGAAAAATCGGCGCCGGCCCAGGCGATCAGCGCAGGTTGGTTGAATAAAAAAACGGAAGCGGGAAAATGCATTTCGATCGCGGCTTCCCCGGGTGGGTTCCCGGCCAGTATATTGGCAATCGCCATGGCATAACGGTCCATGGCCCCGGAAGGGTTGATGCCGAGGTGCTGGTAGCCGTACCGGCCCGCGTCCTGGATCGTATCCAGCATGCCTGCTTTGATAATTGTAATACCCATGTACATCGCTTTCTTTTCCGCCCGGGAAAAATATGCCGATAAATGCAATTTTATTCCGCGGACAACATTTGGTGAAACAGATCCCGCCCGATACTGTAAAACGCCACGCGGTCGCCCGCCTGTAACAAACCCGGTTCCCCGCCATTTGCATCAAATAATTTCAGAGGCGTTCTGCCGATAATATTCCATCCGCCGGGGGCATCAAGCGGGTAGATCCCGGTTTGTTTTCCCGCGATCCCAACACTGCCCGCGGCCACGGGAACCGGGTGCGGTCTTCGCGGGGTGGAGATTCTTTCATCCACTGTTCCCATATAGGCAAACCCCGGCAGAAACCCGAGCATATAGACATGGTAGGATGGCGCGGTATGCAGGCGCACCGCTTCTTCAGCCGTGATGCCGTTGCGGGCCGCGAGGGCAGGGAGATCGGGGGCGAATTCCCCTTCGTAACAAACGGGTATGCGGACCAGCCGGGGTTCCTTATTTATAACGGTAATGGATAACCGCAGCCAGTCCGCGGCCAGCGCCCGGGCCCGTTCATACGCGGTTTGTCCCGGTGCCGCCGTTTTCTTCAGCGCCGGTACATCATAATAAATGGTAAGGCTGCTATAGGCCGGTACGGCTTCAACCAGTCCCGGCAGGGGGTTCTGCCGCAGGGCGGCGAAAAGGGCTGTTACTTTTCTATTCACCGCCTCGTCAATGCAATTGCCAAAATCGATGGTAAGCGCATTGTCACCCAGCGGGTAAATCGTATATGGTCCTGTGTTGTTTTGCACCCGAAACCGCTTTGAAGTTACCAACTTCGCCGGAACGCTTGAGCGCTAACAGGCGAAATAGTAACTTTACCGCGATGGGCCGATTTAACCGACGCGACAGCCTGAACCTTTTATCCAAACTAACGCCCCGGCGCGCCTGGAACGGGTTGAAAGTACTGGGCAGTTATTATATCAGCAAGTGGTCTAAAAAACCCGTGCAATGGGGCTATCCTATTTCCATTTCATTTGAGCCCACCACCTCCTGCAACCTGCGTTGCCCCGAATGTCCCAGCGGGCTGCGGGCATTCAGCCGCCCGACAGGCATGCTGCAAAAGGATTTCTTTACCGAAACGATCGACCAGCTGCACCGGCATCTCTGGTACCTTGTCTTTTATTTCCAGGGAGAACCCTACCTGAATCCGGCCTTCCTCGACATGGTACGTTATGCCGCGGGAAAAAAAATTTATACCGCCACTTCCACCAACGCCCATTACCTGCAGGATGAAAACGCGCGCCGCACCGTGGAAAGCGGGCTGGACCGGCTGATCATTTCGATCGACGGTACGACACAGGACGTGTACGAACAATACCGCGTGGGCGGGCAGCTCAGTAAGGTGATCGAAGGCGCGAAGAATATTGTGAAATGGAAAAAAGAGCTCAAAAGTAAAACTCCCTTTGTTGTCTTCCAGTTCCTCGTGGTGCGGCCCAATGAACACCAGGTGGAGGATATAAAAAAACTCGCTAAAGAAACCGGCGTGAACGATGTCTGGTTCAAAACCGCGCAGGTATATGATTTTGAAAGGGACCCCAACGGGCTGATCCCGGTGACGGAGAAATACAGGCGCTACCGGAAAACAGCGACCGGATACGCCTTTAAAGGCCGGCTGGCCAATCATTGCTGGCGGCTCTGGCACGACCCGGTGATCACCTGGGACGGACTGATCGCGCCCTGTTGCTTCGACAAGGACGCCCGGCACCAGCTGGGGGATTTAAAGAAAAAGTCATTCAAAGAAATCTGGACAAACGGGGAATACACTAAATTCAGGAAAAAGATCCTGGAGGGAAGAAAGCATATTGACATCTGCGCGAATTGCAGCGAGGGGACGAGGGTCTGGCAAAATGATTAATGTATGCAACTATCTTCTTCCATATCCACCCGCCTGCAGTACCAGCATAAATCACTGGTCGACCTGATCGATGGGCTCTCGGAAGAGGAGATCCGCAGAACCGTGACGCCCGGTAAGTGGTCCATCTTCGAAAACATTGTACACCTCCAGACCTACCAGCACACATTTATCGGCCGTGTCCGCCAAATACTCGACGGGAGCAAACCCGCTTTCCCCCGCTATTCAGCGGAGGCGGATCCCCTGTTTGCGGACAATTGTCATAAATCCACCCGGGAGATCATGCAGGATTTTATCAGCATCCGCAAGGAAATCGCTTCCGGTATGCTGGGTTTTACCGTTGCCGACCTGGGAAAGACGGGCACACATCCCGCTTTCGGGGAAATGACGCTCGTTCAATGGCTGAATTTCTTCCTGCTCCATGAAGCGCATCACCTGTTTACGATTTTCAGGCTGGGAGCGGAACTGAAAAAACTGCAGGGAGATAAAAACGAACGGTGATCAGATTACAGCAGATCATCGGAGTGCCGTTTAAACCGCATATCCATCCTTCTTCACCTGAATAAATTGCTGCCCGGTTTCATTCCGGATACGCGGTTCATCGCGATACATTTGCAGCTGTTCCTCCTACCATCGCTTCATTTCATCAAATATCGAAGTATAGAAGGAAGTGAATCCTTCGAAGAAGCTCCGGATACATTCGGATAAAAGTTTCATGATAAGGTGGTTTAAGGGGGCCGGTTCGTACCCTAAAGCAAATCATTTTTTACCGTTCGGGCAATACCGGGCCGGGGGGATTTTTTGCACGGTATGTTAATATGCCCCGCCAGAGACCGTCCCGGCAACGGATTTTGTTAAAAATCAGTCAAACCCGGGACCCGTGAACAGAAATATTTGGAAATTCAATGTTGCAACATTAATTTTATGTCTTCATTTTATCACACACTAAAAATTTTTACCATGAGCGACTTACGCACCAATGTAGATCAGCTGAACCAGCTGATCCTGGAAGGCAAAACACTCGACGCATTTGAAAAATTCTATGCCGAAGATGTAGTGATGCAGGACAACGATTACCCGGCCCGGGTGGGAAAGGATGTCAACCGCCGGTACGAGCAGGAATTTGTGAACGGGCTGACCGAATTCCGCGGGGCCAAAGTGCTGAACACCGTGATCAGCGACGATATCGCCGCCATTGAATGGTGGATGGATTTCACGCACAAAGATTTCGGCACCCGCACCTACCGCCAGCTCGCCGTGCAGCGCTGGAAGAACGGTAAAATCGTGGAAGAAAAGTTCTACTACAACAACTGAACCGGCAAAAGCGGCAATTCGTGACAAAAGTTTCGGGTGAAGCACCAGGCTTATCCCGAAACTTTTTACTTTAGTGTCAACTTACCAGTTTATGGGTATCGAAAAAGACATACAACAGGCTAAATTCAGGAACGCTTACCAGAAAGCATCCATCAACCTGATCTATACACTCGGATGGATCCGGGACAGGACCAAATCCATTTTCGAAGCCGAAGACATCACCCCGCAGCAGTTCAATATCCTGCGGATCCTGCGCGGGAGTTTCCCCAAACCCCTTTCCACCCTCCAGATCAGGGAAAGGATGCTGGAAAAAATGAGCGATACCAGCCGTATCGTGGACCGGCTTATTGCCAAGGGACTGGTAAAAAAAGTAACCTGCAAATCGGACCGGCGCCTTGTTGACGTGATCATTACCGACAAGGGAAAGAAACTGCTGGAAAGGCTCGACAGCCGGCAGGACGAGATCGACGCGGTACTGGGTAATATTTCTGAAAAAGATGCTAATATGCTGAGCGACCTGCTCGACAAGATCCGGGATGGCGGGGAATGACTTATTTTCGTGTTTTGTTTAACCCCGTCCGTCCAGATGAACGGCCGGACCGAATCCGAAAACATGAAACGATCCGCCTGGTTAGTCTGCTTCGCCTTCTTCTCCTTTTTAATTGCCGGCGCCCAGCCTAAATATGAATTCCGGGGCGTTTGGATCGCCACCGTTGCTAACACCGACTGGCCCCCGAAAGGGTCGACAACGGAAGAACAGAAAGCCGACTTTATCCGCCAACTCGATTTGCACCAGCGCAACGGGATGAATGCCGTGATCGTGCAGGTACGGCCCGCCGCGGACGCCTTTTACCCTTCGCCCTATGAGCCCTGGAGCCAGTGGCTGACGGGCGTGCAGGGACAACCCCCTTCACCTTACTATGATCCCCTTCAGTTCATGATCGAAGAAACGCATAAACGCGGCATGGAATTCCATGCCTGGCTCAACCCCTACCGCGCCAACTTCAATATCAATACCTCCAGTATCGCCGCCAACCATATCACCCGCATCCATCCTGAGTGGTTCCTGACCTATGGCGATAAAAAGTATTTTGACCCGGGCAATAAAGAAGCACAGAAATTCGTGGTGACCGTCGTAAGGGATATTGTTAAGCGATACGATATCGACGCCATTCACATGGATGATTATTTTTATCCTTACCGGATTCCGGACAAAGAATTCCCCGACCAGGACAGTTACAAACAATCCGGCAGTACCCTGAAGAAAGACGACTGGCGCCGCAGCAATGTGGATTCCATTATCGAGGCCCTCAGCATCGCCATCAAACAGGAAAAAAGGCTCTGCCGTTTCGGGATCTCCCCCTTCAGCGTCTGGCGTAATAAAAAAGACGACCCCGATGGAAGCGACAGCAAGGCGGGGCAAACCAATTACGATGATCTCTATGCCAATGTCCTGCTCTGGCTGAAAAAAGGCTGGATCGATTACGTGGCCCCGCAACTGTACCGCGAGATCGGGGATGATAAAGTAGCTTATGAAAAAATGCTTGACTGGTGGGACCGGCACAGTTATGGTCGCCATGTGTATATCGGCCACGGCATTTACCGGGGCGTGAACAAAGAATCTCCGGGGTGGGGCAATCCCAACCAGATCCCGGACCAGATAAAATTGCTGCGCCGCTATCCCAATGTGCAGGGCAGTATATATTACAACAGCAGTTCCTTCAGTAAAAATCCGCAGGGCTGGAACGACAGCCTGCGCGATAATTATTACAGGTACACCGCCCTGCTGCCACCCATGCGCTGGATCGACAATGAAAAGCCCTGGCCCCCGATCGTGGAAAGAACGATCGTTGACGATTCGGTCATTCAGCTGAAAGTGCGGCCGGATCCGCGGAACCGGGTGGAAATAAAATATTACGTGGTCTACCAGTTTGCAGCCGATTCGCATACGGAAACCTTCGGGAATATTCCCAAATACCTGTCGAAGCTGGTGCCCATGCCCGGCGGATTCCAGTTAAAAGAGCCGCTTTCATCCGTACATTATTCTTACCGGTATTTAATTACCGCCGTGGGAAAAAATAATAATGAAAGCGACCTGAGCGAGATCGCTATCCTGGTGCAGCCCGGGGGGAAATGGAGTTTTTATACTCCTTAAACCCGTCAATTTTCGTTTTTTTACCTTTGGAAATGCACTTCCCGGCATTCACCCAGTCATTTAACATTTAACATTCAACATTTAAAATTTTTCAAATGCCCGGCTACGAACTCTGGAGCGATAAAGAAAGAAAAGAAGTGAATGATGTGCTGCAGACCGGCATCCTGATGCGTTACGGTTTTGACGGCCCCCGAAAAGGGATCTGGAAAAGTAAAGAACTGGAAGCGGCGATCTGCGAAACTTTCGGTTGCGGTTATGCGCAATTAACCTCCAGCGGCACTTCCGCTTTGTCCACCGCGATGAGCGCACTCGGTATCGGTTACGGGGATGAGGTCATCACGCCTTCCTTTACGTTTGTGGCCAGTTTTGAAGCCATCCTCAGCGTGGGAGCCGTTCCCGTGCTGGTAGATGTGGATGACACGCTTACGCTGGACCCCCTCGCAGTCCGGCATGCGATCACCCCAAAGACAAAAGCCGTAATGCCCGTGCATATGTGCGGGAGCATGGCGGATATGGACGCGCTGATCAGTATCTGCCGGGAGTCAAACCTGGTCCTGCTCGAAGATGCCTGCCAGAGCATCGGGGGGACTTACAAAGGAAAATACCTGGGCACGATCGGCGACGCGGGCACATTCAGTTTTGATTTTGTCAAGACCATGACCTGCGCCGAAGGCGGCGTTGTGATGACGAACCGCGAAGACCTCTATATCAAATCCGATGGCTACACCGATCACGGGCATGATCACAGGGGCGCAGACCGGGGCGCCGACCTGCATCCTTTCATCGGTTATAATTACAGGATTTCAGAACTGCACGCTGCCGTGGGACTGGCCCAGGTAAGAAGACTGCCCGAGTTTCTCGCCATCCAGAAAAAGAACCATGCGCTGTTAAAAAATATCCTTTCGCAAATCCCCGGAATCAGTTTCCGCCGGATACCCGATCCCGACGGCGACAGCTGCACCTTCCTGAGCTGGTTCCTGCCCACCGAAGAAATGACGAGGGCCGTTGTCAGTGAAATGAAAACACAGGGTATTTTGCCCGGTAATTTTTACTGGTATGATAACAACTGGCATTATATCCGTAAATGGGACCACCTGAAAAACGGTGCAACCCTGAACGCCCTGCACCCCGAACTGAAGGCGCGGGTGATGGAACAGGCTGCCAAAGATTTCTCCGCCAGCGATGCCATCCTGGGTCGCTGCATCTCCACTTCCATCAGTTTATTGTGGACGGAGGAAGATATCCGGCAAAAGGGAGAAAGGATGGCATCCGCGGTAAAAAAAATTACGGAACAACACAGGGCTTCTGTATAAATTTTTACCACCAGGCCGACGGAAAAATAAAATCCCAATCCAGTATGCGGCCTGCTTATTGTTTTCCCGGTACCGCATTCGGTTTTTTCTCCAGCCAGTTTACATATTCAAGTGATCCCAGCCGGAACCGGAAGGGGACCGCGGTCAGTTTTTCCAGTTTTATTTCCTGCCGGCAGAAAAATCCAAGCGACTTCGTGTAGTAATTACCGGGAAGACTGAACCCGGGAAGGGGCGGTGATTGCTGAAGAAACGGTGATGGTATCAGGGAGAAAAGGGCCCCTTGTCCGTAACCCGATGGGGTTTTTCTCCTATTCCCGGGCAAAAACCGGTCATCCCTCCGGGATGGTTCCATTTGTACTTTTCCCATTTGTTGCCGGATTGCTATCACCTGCCGCTCAGGGTTTTGGGCCCCTGAAAAAAAAGGCGTGAATAATCCCGCACACACAACAATTATTTTAAGACTTCGTTGCGACACGCTTTGTTGTTTTGTATCTAAATTTACGGCATTATTTTTGTGCAAAGGCCTGATTTTTTTAGCCGCCCCCGGGCGGGAATCCGGCCGTATAAAACTGAACGAACCCATGGCCCTAAGCCAGAGCTTACAGCAGAAATTACTGCAGAAACTGTCGCCCCAGCAGATCCAGCTGATGAAGCTGCTGCAGGTGCCTACGGCCAACCTGGAAACCCGGATCAAGGAAGAGCTGGAAGAAAACCCCGCGCTGGAACTGGATGAAGATAAACATGATGACGGCACCGAAGACCTGACAGATGAATTCACCGAGAACGGGGAAGAGGATTTTGAGGAGATGGACGGAAGCGAGGATGAATATGATAATATTGATGTCAGCGAATATGTACAGGATGGCGATGATGAAGTAGGGGATTACAAACTGCGCGACGATAACTACCCCGAAGAAGACGAAGGCCGCCAGCTTCCTTACAGGGCCGAAACCAGTTTTTTTGAGTCGCTGACCAACCAGCTGGGCCTGTTGAAGCTCGAAGAAAAAGACCAGGCCATTGCCGAACAGATCGTGGGCAGTATTGACGAGGACGGTTATTTGCGCAGGGCCACTTCCGCCATCGTGGATGACCTTGCCTTCCGGCAGAATATCAGCGCCACGGAACAGGAAGTGGAAACCCTGATCAAACGCATCCAGCAATTCGACCCGCCCGGCGTGGCGGCGCGCGATCTCCGCGAATGCCTGCTCCTGCAGCTACACCGGCTTAAAGAAGAAACAAGGCTCCCCGAGGGACATGCAAAGCTGATTGACCTGGCCATTAAAGCCATCAGCAAATACTTCGACGAGTTTACCAAGAAACACTATGAAAAGATCCAGCGCGGGCTGGACATCGACGACGATCAGCTTCGCGAGATGATGCAGCTGATCATCCGCCTGAATCCCAAACCCGGGGGAAACCTGACCGAACTCAACAAGGCCGAAACCTACGTGGTGCCCGATTTCTTTATTTTCAATAATGCCGGCAAGCTGGAACTCACGCTGAACAGCCGCAACGCGCCCGAACTCCGCATCAGCGAAGGGTACCGCGATATGCTGAAAGAATATGACCGCGGCGCCAAAAAAGACAAACGTCAGAAAGAAGCCGTGCTCTTCATTAAACAGAAGATCGACGCCGCCAAATGGTTTATTGACGCCATCAAGCAGCGGCAGCATACCCTGCTCAGCACGATGAACGCCATCATGGAACACCAATATGAGTTCTTTCTCACCGGTGATGAGACCGAACTGAAGCCGATGATCCTGAAAGATATCGCTGAAAAAACAGGATTGGATATTTCCACTGTCAGCCGCGTGGCCAACAGCAAATTCGTGCAGACCGAATTCGGCACTTACCGGCTTAAATTTTTCTTCAGCGAATCCCTGAGCACCGACAGCGGCGAAGAAGTCTCTACCCGCGAAGTAAAAAAAATACTCAGCAACCTGATCGAAGGCGAGGACAAAAAAAGACCCCTGAGCGATGAACGGCTGACCGAACTGCTCCAGGAAAAAGGGTACAATATCGCGCGCCGTACCGTGGCCAAATACCGGGAGCAACTGAATATCCCCGTAGCCCGTCTAAGAAAGGAATTATGACCCCGCGTTGCCTATATCGACGGATTCTGCTGACCGGGACCGTTTTCCTTTATGCCGTCGTTTCCTTCGCGCAGCCCATCAAATTCGACGAAAACGCCCCCGCCAAACAATTCCCCTTTGTCAGTCTCGTTTTTAACCGCATCTTCAACAGCAGCGGGCTCGATACTTTTTACCAGAAACTATATACGCTCAAAAAAAAGAAACAGGGTCTTGTGACGATCGTGCATATCGGCGACTCGCACGTGGAATCGGGTTATCTCCCCGATGCGGTGCGTAAGGGATTCCAGGATTTCTTCGGCGCCGCCGGGAAGGAACCGGCCGGCCCGAAGCAGGAAATAAAAACGAGCGCCCCTGTTCCGTCAAAATTTAGTACCCCTTTCTATCCTAAAGACAGCACGGGCGTTTACTACCGCGCGATCGGGATCAAGGGCGCGCGGTATGAAACCTTCACGCAATCCCCCGCCTTCTGGGAACAGCTCGCTTCCCTGCATGCCGACCTGGTGATTGTTTCGCTGGGCACCAATGACGCGCAGGCCAGCGAATTCAGTGAAACCGAATTCAGGCAACAGGTATCCCTTTTTATGAACAACCTCAAAAAAGCTTCTCCCGCCGCAGCCCTGCTCTTTACCACGGCGGCCGATTCCTTCAAGGGCGGATACCCCAACCGGGAACTCTGGAATATGAATGTTTCCCTGTTTACCTATTGCAGCGACAATAATATCCCGGTATGGGATCTTTACCGCGTAACCAATGGATTCGGGTCTGCCTATAACTGGATCAAAAAGGGGATGATGGATGCCGATGGCATTCATTTTACGGGCGCGGCCTATAAAGTACAGGGGCAATTACTCTTCAACGCGCTGGCCCTTGGCTATAATAATTACGTGAGCCAGTAAACCGGGTATCAGCGGAAAAATTCAAAAAGAATAAAACTAAAAAATCTCCTGTTGACTTTCCCGGTTAAAACTGCAGGTAAATCGGCATCACCGGTTCCGCCGATTTGAAAAACCCGTATACGATCACCAGCAAAAAGAAGAGCGCGATGTAAACGGGAAGCGGAATTTTATGAAACCGCGCGATGACCTTATCCGCGTAATGATCGGGTATGGCGTGTATGATAAACGCGAAGGCAATCATCGCCAGCACCGGCTTGTAATTACTGAAGAAAGCTCCCCATACCGAAAAACTGAAATCATGGCGGATCTGGTAAAGCATATCCGAAGCGTCCTGCAGGCTTGGCGCCTTGAAAAAGACCCAGCAGAAACACACGAAATGGAAGGTGAGCAGTACGGCGAGGGCGTTATAAATTCTTCGGCTACGCATACCCGTGAATGCCTTACCGGTAAGGATCATCCAGATCTTATGCACCGCCAGGGCCACCCCGTGCATGGCGCCCCAGATAATGAAATTGAGGCTGGCCCCGTGCCAGAGCCCGCCCAGCAGCATCGTGGTCAGCAGGTTCATGTTCGTGCTGATCCCCGATCTCTCCTTTTTGATCAGGGCCGGCAGCAGGAAGAGCAGGAGTACGCCCAGCATGATCAGCAGCGATACGAACCACGAAAGGTGAAAGGCCCTGAAGGCGGCGAAGAAAACGGCGGCAAAGAAAATGGAGGAAAAGAACCAGGTGGCAAAAGACCCTTTCCGGTTCCCGCCCAGCGGGATATAGAGATAATCCCGCAACCAGGATGAAAGCGAAATATGCCATCTCCGCCAGAACTCGGTGATATTTTTGCTCTGGTAGGGTGAGAGGAAATTGGTGGGTATCGTAAAGCCCAGCCAGCGGGCGATGCCGATCGCCACATCGCTGTACCCGCTGAAATCGCAATAGATCACCACCGCGTATCCATATACCGCGAACAGGTTCTCGAGCCCCGTATACCGGGAAGGGTCGTCGAATATATAGTTGACGAAATTCAGGGTAATATAATCCGATATCACCAGTTTCTTGAACAGACCGGTAATGATCAGGTAAAACCCCTTGGCGAAATCCGTTTCGCTGATCACATAGGGCTTATTGATCTGCGGCACAAAATCATGCGCCCGCACGATCGGTCCCATCACCAGTTTGGGGAAAAAGGAAAGAAAAAGCAGGTAATCGCTGAACTTGCGCGCGGGTTCGAAATGACCGCGGTACACGTCAATCGTGTAACTCAGGTTCTCGAAAGTATAGAAGGAGATCCCCACCGGGAGCAGGATATTCAGGGGATTAAAACCCGCGTCGAGCAGGTTGTTGAAAGTAGCGATAAAGAAATTGGTGTACTTGAAATAGAACAGCATCCCCAGGTTAAAGACGATACTGCACAGCAGCAATAATTTTTTTCTGCGTTTGTCGCGCTGCCGGAAGATGGCGTTGGACAGGATAAAATCCACGATCGCCGACAGGATCACGAAGACCACGAAAAAACCGCTGGCCTTGTAAAAAAAATAGAGCGAAAAAAAACAGAAAATATAGCGCCGCAGTTTATAATGGTTGCGAAAGCGGTAATAGAGGGCGATAAACAGGGTAAAAAAGAACACAAAAAAACCGTTGTTGAACAACAGTGGGTTCTTCGGGTCATAGAGAAACTGTTCCAGGAATGCTTGAAAATCGAAGGATGGCATAGGTTGGTTTACTTCCGGGTATGGATATATTTATTGTATTCGGTCATGATCGCTTCATACAGGTAGCGGGCCAGCACTTCGGCCCCGCGGTGATTGGGATGCACATAATCCTTATTGGCCATCGGGGGATTCATCTTCGCCCATTCCACGATGGAATTGGTGCCGCCCATCGAGGCAAACTGGTTGTAAAAACTGCTCCCCGTCTCGTACGCGATCGTTGCCTGTATCTTGATCAGCGTATCGATCCCCACCGCGGATTTGTATTCCCCTCCGTACCGGAAAGCGCGGTCGGCGGTGCTCACCATCAGGAAATCGGCCTGGTCGAAACATTTCCTGAACTTCTGTACGATCGGCAGCATGGCCTTGGCATACCAGTTAAAGTTCCGGTCGTTGGGCCTGAACAGCAGGTTCACCCCGTACTGGAACACGATCAGGTCGTAGGGGTTTTTCTCGGCGATCGCGGTGAGAAACGAAGGATCAAGTTTTGAAAATTCGATCCCCGTGATCCCGCGGAACGAGAAATTATCGACAAAGATCCCCGCGCCTGATTCGAAACTGATACCGTAAAGCGGAAGTCTTTCTTCGGCTACCGCCAGTTTGATCCCGCGGCTCCGGTCGTTGGCCAGCGGTACCCGGTTGATACTGGCGGTAGGATTGATCGAAAAGGTCCGGCCGTTGACAACGATCGTTACCGGCCCGTTGGCGTTTCCGCAGATCAGGCTTTTCTCGATACTCGCCAGGCTGTCGGTAATGGTCTGGTCGATCATCTGTACCCAGTCGCCGCCGCTGCGGAATAAATGTCCCGAGAGGTACAGCTTTCCGTTACTGCTGTTCTTGAAGTTCTCGTCATGCCATCCCCCTGTATAATTATGGATCACCGTTTGCCTGAACTTGGATACCTGCGAGGTGATGGGCACAAACCCGACCCCGCTACCGCCGAATGTTTTTTGCAGCAGCTGCCGCAGGGTCTGCGTGAGCAGGTCCCCCTCGATCATGCTGTCGCCGAAATACGCGATCCGTATTTTTTTCCGCTTGCCGGTTTTCAGCTCGTTTAGTTTCTGTAAAAAGCCGGAGAGCGAAGGCTGGCTGGCGTCGGCGGTAAAATTGGTGATGAGCCGCGGTTTCCGGTAAAGCGTAAAATCCTTATCGGGGATCTTGTCGATCACGATCACCGAACTGTCGGGGTTATTGTTTTTTATTCCGGTGGAATCGCCGGTAACGATATCCGAGATCAGGTTTACCCTTTTAAAAGGCATCCAGGGAAAATGAAAAAGGACGGCCGCAACCGAAAAAGCCAGGTAGAGGGAAAAGCTTCCGGTAACAAAACGAAGCACGCGGCGGTTGCTGTTCATAAACAAGGTTTCTGCGGGATGCTTACAGTTTATTCTTCCGGATAGCATCGCCGACGCGGGCCTTCCATACGGCCGGCACTTCTGAATATCCATGCTTGCTCATGGCGTCTATCCAAAGTTTATAATCCATATTCCCTTTTAGTTTTTTATAATATTTCTTTTTGGCGATGACCTTGCAAAAATGTTCAAAAGACGCCAGCGCATCCGGGTATTGCTTATACCGGGTGCGGATACCCTTTGTCTTCAGCAGGTTGTTCTTCCCGACAATGCCGAAATAATTATTCAGCAATTTACAATTCCGGCTAGTTCCCGAAGAAGATTCTATGATCGCAACGCCAAGGATGATCGAGGCGGGGATCCCGTATTCCAGCGACAGCGAATCGGCCAGGGGCCTGAATTGCTGAACAAAGGATTTGGATTGCGCGGCGCCGGCCAGTGACAAAACCAGCAGGAGCGGGAGGAGCGCCCTTCTCGGTTTCCGGAATAAACCGGCCATCCCTCCGCGTATCGCTGCTTCCTGCCTCATGGTTAATCCCGTAAATATACAAAACCCTGTTTTCGCAGAATCCATTACTTTGCAGGATCAATGATAAACCGATGAGTGCAAGGCTGGTAGTAGATGAACGGGAAGGACTGAAAGAAGCCCGCGAAAGGTATTTTCCCGCCGTAAAAGCGCCACTCCGCGCAGCGGCCACCGTTATTTCCTATATTTTTCACCCGGTCTTCGTTCCCGTGTACCTGGTGCTGTTCATGGTATTTGTTCACCCTTATCTCTTCGTGGGGCTGGCCGCATTCGATAAGATCCGCGTGCTGCTGATGGCCCTGCTGATGTATAGTTTCTTCCCGGTGGTAACCGTATTGCTGTTAAAGGCGCTCAAATTCATCCAAACCTTCCAGCTAAAAACACAGAAAGACCGCGTGATCCCGCTGGTGGCCTGCGGCATCTGGTATTTCTGGATCTGTTATGTATGGTGGAACAGCAATAAAATGGACAGTTCGTTCCTGATCCCCAAAGAGGCCGTCAGGCTTTCGCTGGGAATATTTCTTGCTTCCTGGGTGGGACTGATGCTGAATATTAAAATGAAAGTGAGCCTGCATGCTATCTCCATGGGACTGGCCGTTACATTTATCTTCCTGCTCGCCTTTTCGGGATCGCTGCAATTCGGCATATATATTTCCATCGCCCTGCTGGTGGCCGGTCTTGTTTGCAGCAGCCGGTTTATGATCTCCGATCATCGCCCCGCGGAAATATACGTCGGATTGATCGCCGGCGCCGCTTCGATGATGGCCGCAAATGGGGTGATCTGAAATTGTAATTTATTCGCGGGCCCCGCGGATTATTCCACGGCTTTTTCAGCGCAGACCGCCAGTTCTTCGAGTTTTTTAGCCCTGATTTCTTCTCCCTTCATGATTTTTTCGGCCAGGCCCGGCACCCTGAGTTTTTCCAGCACGCTTTTACTGCTGATGATCCTGTCATCACAGGCCAGGTGCAGCAGGTTGATGGCCTCCCCGGTTCCGTCATAGCGGCCCGCCGCATCAAACACCAGGTAATTATTGCCGGATATATTCATAAAATAATAAGTACGCCCGGATATATTTTCTGTTACCCGCGTCATATTTTTTCCCCTGATGCCGGATTCCGCGGGTTCCGCCCTGTATTGATTAGCCGAAGGATTGACAGCCGGGTATTTCGCTTCCGGGTTCTGAATTTTTTCCAGTTCCTTTCCGGTTATGATATCATAGACGGCGTCACCAGTAATGATACGGGCCTGGTTCTGTGTAAACCGGGCAAAATTTCCTTTGAGGTCATATAATTTTTTCCCCGAAGCCAACGCCCAGACGGTGGCGCTGCTATGCGATGCATTATGCGTCATGATGTATTGGTCGTCGGGACTGATATAAATATAGACGATCGGGCTGTCTGCAGCACTCCGGTATATTTTTTTAATGATCCTCCCGCTGTCTGCATTATACAGCAGCAGGCTGTCGCGGTGGGCGGTCAGCAGGATCTTCCCGTCGCGGTTCAGCGCCGGGCTTTCATTCAACATACCGGGAGCCGCGTAAAACCGGCTAATCACCTTTCCGGTTGTTATATCCCAGATGCTCAGATCACGGCCGATGATCCCGACTCTTTTCCCGTCACCGCTGATAAAGGGTTCGTTTCGCACATACCCTTTGAAACTATTCCGTATCGCCGCTACCTGTTTTCCATCCGGGATACTCCAGATGGCAAGATCGCGACCGTCCCACATCATCAACTGCTTTCCGTTCCTGCTGAAAGCGCAATCGAACCCGTCGCGCCCCATAGCCATTTTCACGAGGGGTCTGCCGGTTTTTGTTTCCACGAGCGTGGCCGTATCCTTTGTACAATTCAAAAAATACTGGTTACCGGGCGAGAGCATCGCGAACTCAGTCTTATCCGACCAGGTTGGAACAATACTGGTCTGCCGGTCGGCTATATTATAAATAAGCAGGCCCTGCCGGTTATTCATGGCCGCATATTTTCCGTCGGAGCTGAAGCAAAAAGCGCTGCTGTATTGCCACCCGGTAATCCTGTCCTGGATATTCCCGGTGGCTACATCGCAAATAAAGGCCGTGTCGCCGGAGAAAAATGCCGCTTTATTGCCATCACGGCTCAGCATGCTGAAGCTGGTCATATTATAACCATACGGGTATTTGAATGTACGAACCAGCATGCCCGTGGAAAGATCACGAATATTAAAGGCACTGTCACCCCCCATGGTCAGCAGCCGGCTACCGTTCCCGTTTAATTGAAGCCCCCAGATCAATCCCCGCCTGTCGTCAGTGATTTCCTTTGCCGGACCGGGGACAGCGGTATTCCATATATATAATTGCCGGGTATCCGCTTTAACGAAATAAGAACCTTCGGAACTTACTGCGGTATATTGTCCCGGAGCGGATACCTGGAACGCATGAACGATCCGGCGGTTGTCCAGGTCCCATTTGATACAGGTATCGCGGTATACCGTGACCAGGAATTTATTATCGCTGGTAAAAGCGGTCAGGCTCATTCTGCCCCTCAATTGTTGCAGCAACTGGCCGCCGGGATTACTCCAGATACGGACCGAATCTGCTCCTTTTACATTGGTGAGGATGAATTTCCCGTCATGGGAAAATATCCCGTCATCCGCGCCGGCCCTTGCCGCCGGAATCAATATTTGCTGTTGGCCGGTTTTAAGGGAACCGAGCATGATATCACCCTGCCGCCGGAAAAGCAGGCTTTGCCCGTCGGGACTTAATTTAACGGTTGAGTACGAATCAATTTCAAAAACGCAGCGTAAGCGGCCCAGGGCCCGGTCCCAGGCATAGGCATATTCTCCCTTGCAGGTTACTACGATCCGGTCATCCCCGGAAATCTCGATAAATGATGGGTTGCGGTTATTGCCCACGGGATAAATCATGCGGGGCGACTGGGCCTGTATGCCGAAATTGAACAAAAAAGAGATGAGGGTAATATAACTGCGCATATAGGTAATGGTTATTATTGTTTTGTTTCCCGGTTCCTGCAGTGACAGCCGGATTGCTGCAGACCGGGCACCCGGCCAAAAGGGAAAATAGCACAATTATTAAATGAACGGGCTACGTAGTGGCGGGTATTTTGAGGAGCCCGTTACAGCGGCGCTCCCGAATAGACCGCTCTGTTAAAAAGTTCTTATTGGGCAATCTTTAACAGTAAAATCCGTTTCAAGCTGCCGGTCCCCGCATCCAGTACAAAACAACCAACATTTCAAAACAAGTTTATGAAACACATCACTAACCTCGTACTGGCCTCGCTGTTCTTATCCCATGTTTCCGCGGCGGATATTATCCGTTTTGAAAAAGGAATGACATGGAAACAGGTGAAGGCCAAAGCGCTGAAGGAAAAGAAAATGATTTTCTTCGACGCCTACACCACCTGGTGCGGTCCCTGTAAATACCTTGAAAACTCGGTATATACCGACCCCGCCGTTTCGGTGTTTTTTAACGCGAATTACATCAATGTAAAATTTGACATGGAATCCGGCGAAGGGATCGGTCTTGCAGAAGAGTTTTCGGTAACCGCCTATCCCACGCTCCTGTTCTTTTCACCGGAAGGCAAGCTCGTGCATAAGTACGTAGGCGCGCTGGACCCTTCTGCCTTCCTGGGGCTGGGTAAAGATGCAAAGGAACCCTCCAAACAGTATTACACCCTTAAAGAAAAGATCACTAAAGGATTGCTGGACGACGCCGGGTTCCGTACCTGGGCTGAACTGGCCGCTGACCTCGAAGACGACGACGCGGAAGAAATACTGGCGGATTATTATGCCAGGAAATCCGATATCCTGGCCAATAAGGATATCGCGCAAACGGCCCTCCTGTATACCCCCAAACTCAGCGACGCGCAATTGCAATATCTCTACGCGCATGTGGCCCGTATCCGCGAACTGATGGAATGGGATGAGCAGACCGCCGGGGATAAACTTTATGCCCTGCTTTTCAGGAAGGCGGCATCCGCATACGACAGGAACAGCAGGAATAAGGACTCTTTTTTCGCGGTCATCCGGAAATTTAACGCGCCGAAGGAATCTTTCGCGCGCAAAGACCTGGAAGTCCGTATCGCGCTTTTTGTGAACCGTGACCCGGCAGAGGCCGCCGCCCTCCTGGTCCGTTACCTCGACGCGGGGGAAAAGGAAGTTTCGCTGGGCACGATCGGTCAATGGGTATTTGATTATGCTTCCCGTTTTAAAGCGGAACAATTCAGCCTGCTGCTGGAAAAACTATCGGGGTTTACGCTCCGCGGCATCGACAAGGGACAGGAGTACTGGCCCGACCTGCTGAAAATGCTCTGTTATGAACAGACCGGAGATGAAGCCAATGCAAAGGTCTATGCCGCAAAAACCCTGAAATTTCCAGGTTTGCCGGGTAAATACAGGGACCTCATAAAAGAATGGTATAAGATCAGTAAATAATTCTTCTGTCAACGGGTTGCAAAGACCGATTAGGGATCACCATAAGTTCCAGTCAACCGCAAGGTTTTCATTACGGCTGGTCGGTTTTTGCAGCCCGTTCGTTAATTGCTCCACCCTTTCTCCCACGATCTTATTCAGTTGGCTGATCTTCATCGACACATATTTATCCATGGCCTCCAGGATTGCATAGGTGAATACGCCGTTCATCAGATCCCCCCGCTCCAGCGCAAACTGCGTACCCGCGGCCGCAGAGATCACGTTGGCGCCCGTACTCCTGCTCACATTCGCAAAAAGCGACTGCATCAGTTCAAAACTGTTTTTCATTCCCAAATGTGTGTCGCTGCCGGCATAGACCACGGGTTTGGCCCCCTTTTTCAGCAGCATCGAATCGGATGCCCTGTCGATCCTTACCAGCTCCTCTTTGTCCACTTCCCCGCTGTGGCAGGCGTCGATCAGCATCAGTTTTTTGCGCGCAGGGATACTGTCCAGTA
The DNA here is from genome assembly GCA_964399755.1 of uncultured Chitinophaga sp. Taxonomy (GTDB): domain Bacteria; phylum Bacteroidota; class Bacteroidia; order Chitinophagales; family Chitinophagaceae; genus JJ008. The sequence goes on from CAYNSL010000004.1 coordinate 62,930, forward strand.
AATTTTCCAGTTCCTCATAGGGTAGCCCGTTAAATTCCGGGCTCTCAAATTTCACGGCATAGGTGGAAAGATAATAATCAAAGTCCCGGCTGAGCAGCCCGTGCCCCGAATAGGCCACGATCACTTTATCGTTCACCCCGGACTTCAGTAGCTTTTGTTTCAGCGCCTTTACATTCCCGGCCGTAAGCTGCTGATCAAAGAGGGTGTCGATTTCCATATCCTCTCCCGATTTTTCTTTCAGCCTGAGCGCCAGGTCGCGGATATCCTTGGTGCTGTACTGCAGGTTATATTTTTTATCGGCGAACCGGTCGATGCCGATCCCGATAAAATGTGTGACGGGTTTTTGCGTCGCGGCGGAAATATTATTAACGAGCAGCGGCATGCGGTAGCTTTCCATACCGTTCAGATTGGTAACGGAAGATTCAACCTTGTTCTTCCCCTGTGAAAGCACAATCGTTACGGTGGTATCGAAATCTTTCCTGGAACGGATGCGGATTCCCCGCTGGCCGAAGACGGGTACCTCGTTCACCCAAACATTAAAACGGTCAAGCGGGTATTCAGTATCTCCGGCACGGATATGTAATGTTAAGCGGGGTATCTTTTGCTCCAACCCGATACTGTCACGGTTAACAATATTATGTTCGGGTACATAAAATCCCTCCCGGAAAGCGGTTGTATCAATGCCCAGTTTTTTGATCCTTTTTTCCCAGGCTTTGCGGTAAGAGCTAATCAGCGCTGTATCAGAATGGCTGATTTTATCCAGTATGCGGTCGGGCCGGTTATAGCGGACATCCAATTGATCAAACCCGATAATCTTCAGGTCGCGGGTAACATAATGCAGTATACGGGCTGCCCGGGGCGAACACTGGTAATACCCTGATGAAACCTGGCTGAAATAATCTTCCCGGTCAACCCCGAAAAACGAAAGCAGGCATTCCCCTGTTTGCGCGTTCCAGAACTTGCAGGTATAATCATCCGATGCCGAAACGATCCTTTGGCCGTCCGGGCTGAATTGTGCATAGGAAACCGCATCGCTGTGTCCTGTCAGGTTCATCAGCAACTGGCCGGTGCGGGCATCCCATATTTTGATTGTACTGTCTTCCCCGGCCGTTATGATTTTTTCGCCGCCGGGGCTGAACAGGGCTGAATGAACAGAGGAACGATGCCCTTTTAAATCGAGCAACTCATTCCCCGAAACGGCATCCATTATTTTTACGGCACCCACCGTGCCGGCCACCGCGATCCTCTTTCCATCCGGGCTGAATTGCGCACCCGCAACACTCAGCGTATTTTTTTTCAGTTCGAGTATGAGTTTTCCTGATTCCGCATCCCATATCGCGACTTTCGCATCCGTGGTGGCGGTCACGATTTTTTTCCCATCGGGACTGAACCGGGCGCTGGTAAAATAATTCAAATGAAAACGTCCGCCCTTGTCATCACCAAAAACTATCGTCGCGGCAACCCCGTGGATGTCAAGTAATGATTTTCCCGTCGCGGCATCCCATGTTTTCACCGTTTCATCCTGCGAAGCCGTCACTATTTTTTTCCCGTCCGGGCTGAATGCTGCATCCCGGACTGCCGCATTATGTCCCCGGAAAATAACCAGCGCTTTTCCTGTTACAGCGTCCCAGATGATAGCGGTGCTGTCGGCGGAAGCAGTTAATACTTTTTCGCCACCCGGACTGAACTGGGCAGCACGGACGGCTCCCTTGTGTCCCCTGAGTACAGATATCAATCTCCCGGTAGGCACATCCCAGATTTTGGCCGTCCCGTCTGAAGAGGCCATGACCAGTTTTTTTCCATCCGGACTGTAACGAACCATTGTCGCCGGTTGTACATGCCCCGTAAAATCACTCTGTATTTCTCCCGAAGCCACATCCCAGAGTTTGGCGGTATGATCGGTGGAAGCAGTAAGAACGAACCTGCCATCCGGACTGAACCGGGCGGAATACAGGCCCTTTGTATGGCCGGTAAGGGTTACCAGTAATTTCCCGGATTGGGCATCCCAGATTTTGGCCGTCATATCATTGGATGCGGTGACTATTTTTTTCCCATCAGGACTGAAACGGGCCGTTTCTACCGGACCATCATGCCCCTGCAGCCCCGCGAGCAGTTTTCCTGTCCTTGCATCCCATATCCCCGCGGAATAATCATAGGAGGCGGTTACAATTTTTTTCCCATCAGGGCTAAAAGAGGCAAATCGCAGCATTTCGCCATGTCCCATTAAAAGTGTCAATGGTTTTCCCGATACGGCATCCCAGATGGCTGCGATTTTATCTTCGGAAGCCGTGAGAATTTTTTTCCCGTCCGGGCTGAATTGTGCTGTCGCAACAGACGCTTCATGCCCCGATAATACCGCGAGGAGTTTTCCCGTAGCGGCATCCCATACGCCGGCGGTACTGTCTTCCGAGGTTGTTACAATTTTTTTCCCATCGGGGCTGAATTGAGCGTAATTAACGCCGCCGTCGTGCCCGACCAAAACCAGCAATAGTTTACCGGTCACCGCATCCCATACCCTCGCAGTACTGTCATCGGAAGCGCTTACGATTTTTCGTCCGTCGGGACTAAAATGGGCTGACCATACTGCGCTTGTATGTGCCCGCAGGCTGGTGAGTGGGAAGCCGGTTACGGCGTCCCAGACTTTTACGGTATTATCGCGTGAAGCCGTCAGGATTCTTTTTCCGTCGGGGCTGTATTCGGCGTATTCAACCGCTTCCCGGTGACCAACCAGATCGGCCAATAATTTTCCCGATGCGGCATCCCAGATTTTTGCCGTGTGATCAAATGAAGCGGTAACGACCTGTTTTCCATCAGGACTGAAAGCGGCGGAATATAAATGAGCCGTATGCCCGATGGGCAGGATCAATTTCGGTTGTTGAGCGAGAAGGAAATTAAGGCTGCAAAAAATAGAAACCCCAAAAATCATGAGGCGTTTCATTGAAGCGGCTTGGCAAAAGAAAGTTAAGGAATATTTCCCGTATTACCAGAGTGACCAGTCCGTAGCGATCGTCTCATTTCTCGATGTGGGTTTCTGCAGCCCGTTGGTCAGCTGCTCCACCCTTTCTCCCACGATCCTTTTCAGCTCGCTTATTTTGATGGTCTTATACCTGCCCATCGCTTCGAGGATGGAATAAGTAAATACCCCGTTTTTCAAATCGCCTCTTTCCAGTGCAAATTGCGTTCCCGCCGCCGCAGAGATAATCGTAGCCCCGGTGTTTTTGCCTACGTTTATAAAGAGGCTTTGCATCAGCTCGAAACTGTTTTTCATGCCTACGTGGTTTTCAGTTTGAGGGTAGGCCACCGGCCTGATCCCTTTCTTTAACTGTAAAGAGCCGGAAACCGTATTGATCCTGACCAGCTCCTCTTTATCAACTTCCCCGCTATGACAGGCGTCGATCAGCAGCAGTTTTTTACGGGCGGGAATACTGTCGAGTAAATTTTCCAGTTCCTCGTAAGCAAGCCCGTTCTGTTCGGGCTTTTCGAAATTGACGGCATACGTAGAAAGATAATAATCAAAGTCCCGGCTCAGCAGCCCGTGCCCCGAATAGGCGATGATCACTTTATCATTCACGGATGTTTGCAGCAGGTTTTGCCTGAGCATTTTTATTTGTTCGATGGTGACATGCTCGTTGAACAGCGTATCGACGAAAAGCGCATCCCCGTATTTCGCTTTCAGTTTCACCGACAGGTCCCGGATATCCTTACAGCTGTAGCGCAGGTTGTACTGGCTGTCGGCAAAGCGGTCGATCCCGATCCCCGCGAAACGGATAATTTCCCTGGGGCTGACCGCCGGCCTATACTGCACAGCCAGCGGCTGCCGGTAACTTGCGGTACCGTACACGTTGGTAACAGCCGTCTCAATCATGTTATCACCCGCGGAGAGCAGAATGGAAATGGTGGTATCAAAACGATGCAGATCCCTGCCACGCAAGCTGATGCCCCGCTGGCCGAATACCGGTACTTCGTTCACCCAGATATTAAATCGATCGAGTGGATAGATACTGTCAAGACCCCGGATAACTAAGGTCAATTTTTCCAGTGACTGCGCGTAGCCGATCCTGTCTTTGTTAAGTATAACAGCCTCGGGCAGGCTGACGATATCACCGCCGGTATAATTGTACCCGCTTCTTTTCATTCGTTTCTGGCAGGCCCCGCGGTAAGCCGCCAGGATGGCGGAATCGGCCGCCCCGATGGTTTCGATCAAAAGATCGGGCCGGTTATATTTTATGTCAAATGAAGAAAAAGAAAGCGGCTTCTTATCAATGGAAAAATTGATCCGGTTTGATTTCCCGGTTGTTTTAAAATAGCCGCTCCCGTTATGAACCAGGTAGTCGTTCTCGCCGAATGAAATCCATTGCGTGGCCCGGTCGTTTTTACCGGGAGTTTCGAACGGCAGCAACGTAATGGTGCTGTGGAGTTCATCGGTAAGCGCGATATAACGTTCGTCAAAATCGTAATAAAAATTCATGTCCTTTTTCCCGGTATAAATTGTTGCTGCGGAATTGTCCTTTTTTTTCCAGACGACCAGGCTGTCCCTGAAAAAGAAAAGAGCCATTTCGGGCATCCGGGATATATCCGCGTGCAGGGGCTTGTCATGGTAAAAAAATGTACGGATATGCGCGTTGGTCCTCGCATTGGCTATATAAAAACAGGATGGAACTTTCTCCATCCCTTTCACCATCCGGTAAAACCGGGCTGCCAGGGCCGTATCAACCACTTTTTCTTTTACCCTTTCCAGGAACTGACTGAGTGAATCAGAAGAACAGGCCCGCATTATAAATAAATCCTTGTCCAGCAGGTCCCAGCCTTTTGATTCAGGGCCAAGCGCGGCAGCGGCCAGGTAGGCTTCAGGTGTGCGGAAAGAAGAGGGCAGTTTTCCCGCCCGGCATTCGGGCGTCACTTCCAGCGAATTCACAAACCCCATCTCGACCGGATCACCGGTTCCCCGGGGCATATTGATCATCACGACGCCCGGCCGTTCCAGCATTTTTTGAAACGCCGCGGTTTCCTTGTCCCGTACTGATTTTTTATCCAGTTCGAAATTGAAAAAAATTGACCCGTAAAAAAAAGGCATCTCCGGTTTATCCAGGGTATCCATCACGAACCGTTCGCCCTTCTTATAATACCGGTACACCGCTTTATCGGTATGGCCGGAATAAATAGTGTCTCCATTTTCCGTCGTCGCTACATCATAGGCTATATTTCCCCTGACATTAAAGGAATTGACCAGGGTGGCTGTTGCAATATCCCAGATCTTGAGCGCAAAACCCCGGGCGCCGAAATGGGTGCTGATCATCTTTCCATGCTGATCAAGGAATACCCCGTTTAGCGATGGCGTGACATCCTCGTTCAACTGGAATAATTTTTTACGCTGTGCCAGGTCGAATACGATCACATTGCCGAAAAAATCACCGGCAAACAACAAGCTGTCGCGAATAAACAGGCTGGTAAACGCCCCATCCTTTTGCCGGAATATTTCTTTTACTGAAGTCCCGGTTGAAGAAAGGGCGACGATCCTGTCGCGGTTCGTACCCACGAGCACCTGGCCCGTCGCGGGATCGATACATATTCCCATGGCCAGGTCATCATTTACCTGTTTCCCCAGTATATAAGTGCGGGTGACCGACCAGTCTTTTGCGTAACTGATCCTGATAACATCTGCTTCGCGGGGCAGGTAGAGGGAAGAGTCGGCATCATGAAAGGCATAACCATAAATACCGGTACAATAATTTTTAGCGGTGGATAGCGGCTTGCCGGTGGCCAGGCTGAACATGCCCTGCTGGTTGACCCCCAGAACGCATATGCGGTCGCCCATTTCACGCAGGGCGAAGGGAATTGAAATACCGGTTTGCCAGGAACTGGCCGGTTTTCCGGTGCCTAATGCAGCGATAGATGAAAAGCTCATGAGCTCGCCATGGGCGCTGACGGCTCGCAACAAGCCCTGCTCTTCATTCCAGGCCATCGCTGCGATGCCTGTACCGGTATATTGGTCGCCGAGGGCCAGCACCTGTTCGGTCAGCAGTTTGGCCGCATCATACACTTCGATCCCTTTATCCCCGGCCACCAGGATTTTTTTCTGCGCATTGCAGAAAAGTATGTCGCCAATTCCTCCCTGCAGTGATTTTACTTTGCAGAGGATCTTATTGTTCTTAATATCCCAGGCCGCGATCCCCCCGTTTTTTTCAGCGATGATAAATATATGGGTATCCGGAACCGGTATTATTTTCCTGATGGAGGAGGTAAGCCCCGATTGGTAAGTAAATTCAATTTGCTGGCCGGCTGAAAAAAGAGAAATCCCTGATGCAAAAATGCCGGAGATTAGCTTTTTCATATGTAATGCTACTGATTAAACCCGATACTCCTGCTCGGCGTTACCCGGAATTTTTTGCCTACCATAAACTCCAGTCCACCGCGATCGTTTCATTCCTTGAAGTGGGTTTCTGCAAACCATTGGTCAGCTCTTCCACGCGCTTCCCCACGATCCGTTTCAGTTCACTGATCTTCATCGTAGCGAATTTTTCCATGGCTTCCAGGATGCTGTAGGTAAACACGCCGTTCTCCAGGTCGCCGCGCTCCAACGCGAACTGCGTACCGGCCGCCGCGGAAATGATGGTGGAGCCGGTGCTTTTACCCACGTTCACGAAAAGGTTTTGCATGAGCTCGAAACTGTTTTTGATGCCGAGGTGCGACTGGTCTCCGGCGTAGGCCACGGGGGTGGCTCCCTTCGCGAGTTTGTTGGCCGCCGCCGTCGAGTTGATGCGCGCCAGTTCGTCCTTATCCACTTCCCCGCTGTGACAGGCGTCGATCAGCAGCAGCTTGCGGCGGGCGGGGATGCTGTCGAGCAGGTTTTCCAGTTCCTCATAGGGAAGCCCGTTTTGTTCGGGCCGGCTGAAACTGATATCGTAGGTGGAAAGAAAATAATCGAAATCGCGGCCCAGTAACCCGTGACCGGAATATGCAATGATCACTTTATCGTTGACGGAGGTTTGGCGAAGCGCCTGTTTGAGGGATTTGATATTATTCACAGTAACCTGCCGGTTGAACAGCGTATCGATGATAATGTCGTTTCCGTATTTCTGTTTCAGCCGGATGGCCAGGTCGCGGATGTCCTTGCTGCTGTACTGCAGGTTGTGCTCCCGTTCGGCGAACTGGTCGATCCCGATGCCGATAAAGCGGGTTATTATTTTTTGCTGTTGAGGCGGCACGTGATTCACCAGCAACGGCATCCGGTAACTTTCCGTACCGTTCACATTCGTAATGGACGTTTCGATCCTGTTTTCTCCCTCCGACAACCGGATACCGATCACCGTATCCAGCGCCCGGCTGTTTTGTTTCCGGATACTGATCCCTCTTTGCCCGAATACGGGCACTTCGTTCACCCAGACGTTGAACCGGTCAAAGGCGTATTGACGGTCACGTCCCCTGATATGCAGGGTGAGCGAGTCACGGCTTTGTTCCATGGCCAGCTCTTCCCGGTTCGCGATATCCGCTTCGGGTACGCTGTATCCATCCCGGAATGCCGTGGTATCGATGCCGAGTTTTTTGATTCGCTTTTCCCAGGCCTTCTTAAAGGAACGGATCAGCAGGGCGTCTTTGCTGCCCATCGCTTCCAGCACTTTATCGGGCCGGTTGTATTTAATATCGAGCTGCTCGAAGGAAATGATATTGTATTCCGGGGTTACATAATAAAGCTGGCGCGCGGCGGGACGCGAAGCATAATAATAGCCCGCGGGGGTCAGGAGCATAAAATCGGCCGTGTCGACGGGAATATAACTGAACAGCAGTTTACGCGGATTAAGCTGCCAGAACCGCATGACATTGTCCAGCGAATACGTGTAGACCCTGTTGTTGTTTCCGGCAAAGCCAATCCGGGAGACTGCGGCGCCCAGGTTCGGAAAGCGATATTTTACTTTCAGACTGACGCGGTCATACATTTCCACTGAACCCTCAAAGGTTCTTGAAAAAATGACCGGTGGCGTTTTCAATACTGTTTCGATCCAGGGTTCCGTTTCCTGCGTAAGCGTTCGCGACAGGAATTTTCCCGTTCGGATATCCCAGGTATAAAATCCCTTCCGGTTGCGGTGCGCGGTCAGCAGGCGCTGATTATCGAGCAGGGCAAGGCTCATGGGCACAGCCCGTATTTCCGGTTCGTGAAGGTAGCGCACCCCCCCGGAAATAAAATTCCAGACCAGGATCGTGTCGCTCCAGTTATGGCCCAGGATCATTGATTGTTCATCCGCTGTAAATAAATATCCGCCATTAACACCGCCCACGTAGAAACTGGTATCCGCAATGACCCGGTTTTTTTGCAGGTCTACGATCCGGAACGATTTATAACTACGCAGTAAACTCCGGTCTCCATAATTGCAGGCCAGCAGTTTTCCGCTGGGAGATGCCGTAAATCCTTCGATCAGGGTGTCCGTTATCCAGGCCGGTTTCGTGATCATATTAGGAAACTGTAGCCGGTTTACCCCGCGGTTATTTCCCAGCGATAACATATATAGCGAGGAACTGTCCGGAGACAGTATACTCACCATCGGGCTTTTTTTCTCATCCTGGTAAACCGGCTGTATTGAAAAAGGTCCTGAAAAACTGATACGCGATACCGCGCCTTTATCATTGGTGGTGATCCAGCTGCGGTCTGGTAAAATGAATATATTATTCAGGAGACTGGTCATGCTGCGGATCACCGTTTTAACCCGCAGGGGGCCGGGTTTCAGCAACAGGAAGTTGATAGAGTTCTTTGCCGTTACCAGGGTTTGTGCAGCGGGCGAATAAATGAATTTCAGCGTTTCGGAAGTCCCCGCGGTAAACTGAAAGGAATCCACGCAGCGTTGCAGTCGTAGGTCCCATTTTTTAATTTCCCGTTGGTGCGTATAAGTGAAATAGTCCTCTTTTGATTTGGACATCGTATAGATGATATCCGCCGAATCGGTGGCGCAGATCCCAACCAGGTAATCACGGTGTCCGTTGAACCGCATCCTGTCCGTTTTCTCCCCGGGGTAAAACACGCGGATCTGTCCGCTATCGCTCTGCAGGAGACTGTAAATTCTTTTTCCGTCGGGCGAAAGGTCGAAATCAATGATATTGCCGTGCCGGTAGCTGATCGCCATCCCGGTCGTGTCAAAATCCTTTTCCCGGATATCATAATAGCTGATGACATTGTGCCCATTACTGGTATCGTCATCCAGTACCAGTATGTAGTTCCCATCAGGATGGAACCGAACCTTATACCCGCTTCCGCCCAGAAAGGCCGATTGCACTACACTGTCGGCGGCCCGGGAAAAGACAAAAAGAAGGCTGTCGTTCCCCGTAGAAGCGAGATAGTTTCCGTCCGGGGAAAAATGAAGATCGTTTACCTGGCCATAGTGATGGTAGGTATACAGTTGTTTCCCTGTTTTGACCGACCAGATACGCACTTCCCCATCCCAGCTGCCCGAGGCCAGCAACTGGTTGTCGGGTGAGAACTGTAGGGCGCCGACTACATCCGTATGTCCGTAAAGCGTACGCAGTTCCATGGTCTGGGGAAAATTCCAGAGCTTGATGATATTACTATAATCGCTGCTGGCCATCCATTTCCCGTCTGGTGAAACGGCGAAGTCCGTTACCCAGGCATTGTGCGCAGTAGGTATGACCAGCCGGGGCGCCTGCGCGCCCGCAGCAATGGCAACCAATAAGAAAAAAAATAAGGCCTTTATCTTCATCTGTACGGCATTACCATAAACTCCAATCTACTGATATATTTTCATTCCGGGAAGTCGGCTTCTGCAGCCCGTTCGTCAGTTGCTCCACCCTTTCTCCCACAATCTTTTTCAGCTCGCTGATCTTCATTGTTGGATACTTATCCATCGCTTCGAGTATGCTGTACGTAAAAACGCCGTTCTTCAGATCTCCTCTTTCCAGCGCAAACTGCGTGCCCGCCGCCGCGGAGATCACCGTGGCGCCCGTACTCTTGCCCACATTTACAAATAACGATTGCATCAGCTCAAAACTGTTCTTCATGCCGAGGTGCTGCCCCCCGTCAGCATAAGCCACCGGTTTAATCCCCTTCGCCAGTTTCATATCGCCGGAAGTTTTTTCTATCCGCACCAGTTCCTCCTTGTCCACTTCCCCGCTGTGACAGGCATCGATCAGCATCAGTTTTTTTCGTGCAGGGATACTATCCAGTAAATTTTCCAGTTCCTCATAGGGTAGCCCGTTAAATTCGGGACTTTCAAATTTCACTGCATACGTGGAAAGATAATAATCAAAATCCCGGCTGAGCAGCCCGTGTCCTGAATAAGCCAGGATCACTTTGTCGTTCACGCCCGACTGCAGCAGTTTTTGTTTTAACGCCATTACATTACCGACCGTAACCTGCCGGTTAAAGAGCGTGTCAATGATCATGGCCTCCCCGTATTTTTCTTTCAGCTTCATGGCCA
>CAYNSL010000005.1:0-22729 GCA_964399755.1 uncultured Chitinophaga sp.
CGGGCGCCACCCCGACCATCAGCGGTTCCGTGGCGAGCGGCGCGATCATCCGGGTACTGGGTAATTATATCACCATTAACGGATCCAACAGCGGAGGTACTACCCGCGACATGACCCTGGCTAATACCAGCACCACGGCACCCAGTGTGCTAGTGTTTGGTTCAACCGGTACCACGCCCATTACCAATAATACGCTGAAGAACTGTATGGTGATCAACGGGGCGCAAACTGCCACGGCGGTCATCCTTTCCGATGGCGCAGCACCCGGTACGGCCGGTTATTTCAATAATATTACCGTCCAGAATAATAATATTCAGCGGGCCTATATCGGTGTCTATGCCATTACAGCGGTAGTTGCCGGCAATGGTAGCGGTACCCTGATCACCCAAAACGACCTGAATACATCCGGGGCCAATTCTTTGCGGCTCGTAGGGGTGTATGTACAGGGTCTTGACGGAGCGACGATATCCAATAATAATATCGGTAATTATGCCAACACGCTGGATGCTTCCAATATAACCGGTATCTGGTTCGCAACTGGAACGGTGAACAGTACAATTTCCGGTAATACAATTTCAGGAATCAGCGGAACAGCCTCGGGCCCGAGAGGGATCGCCATTTCCAACGCGACAGCCGCTTCCAATGTAAACATTACAGGTAATACCATTACCAGTCTCAGTTGTTCTACAACAGGAATTGTTCCCGGTATTTATGTGTTCTCCACATCAGGCGGAATAACGATTCAAAACAACAAGATCCGGGATATTAAGAATACCAGTACAACCAGTACGGCTTCCTATGGTATTAACCTGGCCAGTACGGGTGCGAATTTTGCCGTCATCAATAATTTCATTTCGGATATTGCTTCATACGGATCGGCCACTTCCACTTCAAATGGTATGGGTATCGCGCTGACGGCGGCCGGCACCCTGTACACCATTTATTATAATTCAGTCTGGATCAACAGTGATCAGACATTTGCTACCGGTATTCCTTCGGCCATCAATATTACGTCGAGCGTTACCGGTGCGGGCACGGTTAATATCAGAAATAATATTTTCTCGAATACCGCAACAGTGGGTACAGACAGGTACGCGATTTACTGCGGAGCTGCCAATACGATCTTCGCTGCTTCCGGTATGGATTATAACAACTATTATTCTTCCGGATCCAACCTTGGCTTTATCGGCAGCAACCGCGCGAACCTGGCCGCGATACAGGCAGGGTTTGGACAAAATGTAAACTCTACGGCCATACAGCCCAATTTCATGACGCCGGTGGATCTTCACCTTAATCCCGGATTCAACAATACCCTGAACAATACGGGTACGCCGATCGGCGGTATTACAACAGATATTGATGGTGATACCAGGGTTGCGCCTACTGATGTGGGCGCGGATGAGTTTACGCCCTGCAGCCCCGCTGCTACGGCAACGGCATCCAGCAACAGCCCGGTTTGCGAAGGAAGCACGCTGAACCTCACCGGAACATCCAACGGGGATGCCTTCTCCTGGATTGGTCCCAACGGATTCAGCTCCACTTTGCAAAACCCGAGCATTCCCAACGTTACATTGCCGGCAGCAGGTGTGTACACCTTCCAGGCATTCCTGGCAGGATGTCCCTCGCTGGCTTCCAATACGACGGTCGTGGTGAATCCCCGGCCCACTATTTCATCCATCAGCGCCACGCCTACCGTGGTTTGCTATAATGGAAGTTCGCAGTTAAACGTCAACGCTTCGGGTACGCTGGGTTATGTGGTGAATCCCGTTACTTTCGCCCCGATCGGTTCGGGCGCAGGTACGGTTATCCTGGCCAGCGCGGGAACGGCTACGACGGCGCTGACATCGGGTACGCTGGATGACGGATACTGGAACGGAATTGCCCTTCCTTTCTCCTTCACCTATTACGGAACCAGCTACAGTACCATTAATGTTCAGACAAATGGTATCGCGAGCTTCTCGGCATTTACCACTACCACCGGTTACAGCAGCAGCCCGCAAATGCCGAATTCAGCTGTTCCAAATAATATACTCGGTGTATTCGGCGATATGGAATGGCGTTTTGGCGGTGTTATTTCCTGTTATACTTCGGGATCCGCTCCCAACCGGATTTTTGTAATAAACTATGACGGCAGTACAGGTGGTGGATTTTATAATGGCGGTGTATTGCCAACAGCGCTGGTCAACTACCAGATCCAATTGTTCGAGAATGGCAATAAAATACAATTCCATACAGTTTCCATCACGGCCGATGCCTCGACATTGCATACACAGGGTATAGAAAATTCAGGTGGTACGGCTGCAACGGTCGTAACCGGAAGAAACAATTCCCTGTGGTCGCTGACAAATGATGGTACGGAAATCGCGCTGAGCCCGGTTACCTATGCCTGGTTACCGGTCACCTTCCTGAATGACCCCACCATTGCCAACCCGCTGGCTTCCTCGATGACGGCAACGACCAACTATACCGTTACCGTGAGTCAGGCGAATGGTTGTTCCAATACCGCTTCGGTGAATGTTACGGTAGATCAGCCATTAGCGTTCACGGTAACAGGCGGCGGCAGTTATTGTGCAGGTGGTACCGGCGTCCTCGTCGGATTGAGCGGATCAGAATCCGGGGTCAATTACCAGTTATATGTAAACGCCAGCCCGACCGGTTCGCCGGTGGCGGGTACCGGTTCCGCGATCAGCTTTGGATTGCAGACAACAGCCGGCACATACACAGTTGTGGCAACCAAGACCTCTACCGGATGCACCAATAACATGACCGGTTCCGTAACGGTTACCATTAATCCCTTACCCACCGCATTTACCGTTACCGGCGGTGGCAGCTATTGCACAGGCGGCAGCGGTGTACTGGTAGGATTAAGCGGTTCCCAGTCCGGTGTTAATTATCAATTATACCTGAATGCCAGTCCGACCGGTGCGCCGGTTGCAGGTACTGGTTCACCGATCAGCTTTGGTTTACAGACTGCAGTTGGAACTTATACCGTTGTAGCGACAAATGCTACGACCACCTGTACCAATAATATGACCGGTTCGGTGACTATATCTATCGATCCGCTGCCCACCACGTTTACAGTTACCGGCGGTGGCAGTTATTGCACCGGTGGCAGCGGTGTACTGGTAGGATTAAGCGGTTCACAGTCCGGCGTTAATTATCAATTATATGTAAACGCAGCTCCGACCGGCGCACCTGTTGCCGGAACCGGCGCCGCCATCAGCTTTGGCTTACAAACTGCGGCGGGCACGTATACTGTTGTGGCTACAAACGCTACTACAACCTGTACCAATAATATGACCGGTTCGGTGACGGTTACGATTAATCCTTTACCGACCGTGGGAGGTGTCGTAACAGAACCCACCACCTGCGTATCTGCGGATGGTGCGATCAATGTTACCGTCAGCGGTACACCGGGTCCCTATACCTACTTCTGGAGCACCGTCGGTGGTTCGGGTATCGTACAGGGAGTGGAGGATCAATCTGGTCTTACGGTCGGTCAGTATACCGTACTGGTTACTGATCAGACTACAGGATGTCAGAAGACAGCTGTATTCAACCTGGTGGGCCCGGGTGGTTGCGCCATTTGCCCGACCATCGGTAATCTCGCTTCCGTTCCTCCAATGCAGATATGCGGTAGCGGAACAGTTACCCTGAATGCATCCGGCCTGGTGAACATGGGTATCACTTATGGCATCACCTTTAAGTATTCGAATACGCCGCTGGCTGATCCGTATGTTGGCGGTACGGTTATAACAACAGTTCCGAATGGCAGCCTCGGCGGTGGCGGAACAACGGCCACTACATCAACTTCCTTCGGGACAAGTGGTACATATTATATCTATGCGATACTTTCACCCATTCCCATTGATCCGTCATGCAGGCCTTCGGCCCTGACGGTCTTTGTGGTGAATGCAGTACCCACGCTTTCACTGGGCGCAAGCCCCGTGGTCTGCGCGGGTACCACATCAGCGCTGCTGCCTTACACGGCAACCAATGTTCCTGCCAGCCTGCAGCTTATCAGCAATGGCGGATTTGAAACAGGATCGCTTGGTGCATGGACCCTGAGCGGCACGAATAGCGGATTGGGATGCGACCAGGGGTATGCGGTCTATACCGGCAACTATGATCCCTGCGGATTCTCATCATTAACCTGCGGCGGAGCGGGATTGAACTTCACACCGCCTACGGGCACTTATGGCGTTTCGGCCGCCTTCGACGGCGCCGGTCCTCTTGGCCGTGAACTGCGCCAGGTAATGGCACTGCCTTCGGTGATGACTTCCGCTAACCTGCAATTCAGCGATGAATGGTATGTGAACCTGCAGGATTTCTGTTCAGGTTGCACGGGTATACGTATGCTGGATGTGAATATCCTGAATGCAAGCGGCACCGCGGTACTGGCAAACCTGTACAATGTTACATTGAACCCCGGCGCCAATTACTGCCAGGCATGGACCCCGCACAACCTGAATGTGCTGGCCGCGCTGGCGCCTTATGCCGGACAGAACGTGATCCTTTCTTATAAGATCACCGTTCCGGAATCCTTTACAGGTCCGGGTTGGTTTGCACTGGATAATGTAAGCATGACCGTTAATACAACTACTACATACAGTATTGTCTGGAGCGCTCCTGCATTGGGACAGGGATTTGTAAACGTCACCAACGCGCCGTTACCGGCCAGCCCGATTTCGCTGACCGTTCCGGCAGCCGCAGCGCCGGCTACCTATAACGGTACGATTACTATTACTAACGGTTTCGGTTGTACGAGTACGCCGCCGCAGGCATTTACGGTAACGGTTAACCCCGTACCGACGGTGAACGCGGTAGCGAACCAGACCTATTGTGCAGGCGCTGCCGTTCCTTCCGTTGTATTCAGCAGCCCGGTTGCGGGAGCAGTATTCAACTGGAGCCGTACCGTACCGGTACCTGATATCGGTGTTGTACCGACCAGCGGAACGGGTAATGTGCCGGCCTTTACGGCAACCAATACGAGCAATGCGCCGATCGTGTCCACGTTTACAGTAACCCCGACTTACACATTTGGAGGAGTAACCTGTACAGGACCTTCCATTACATTTACGATCACGATCAACCCTGTACCAAGCGTGAATGTGGTTGCCAACCAGTCATATTGCAACGGGTCAGCAGTTCCTTCTATTGTATTCAGCGGTCCTGTAGCGGGTACCGTATTCAACTGGAGCCGTACGGTACCGGTACCGGATATCGGTCTCGCGCCTACCAGCGGAACGGGTAATGTGCCTGCATTCACGGCCAGCAATACCAGCAATAATTCCACTACATCTACTTTCTCGGTAGTGGCAACGTATACGAATAACGGGGTAACCTGTACCAGCGCTCCCATTCAGTTTACGATCACTATTAATCCTACGCCGGTCGTGAACCCGGTTCCGAACCAGGTGGTATGTAACGGGGCGCCAACCACGCCCGTGATCTTCAGTTCACCGGTTGCAGGAACACAGTATACCTGGACTAATAATACCCCGTCCATTGGCCTTGCCGCCAGCGGAACAGGAAATATTCCGTCCTTTATCGCCATCAACCCGGGACCTGGTCCTGTAACGGCAACGATTACAGTTACGCCAAGCACTACGGGTAGTTCGGCCAGTCAGACCTTTAATTATACCGGTGCTGTTCAAACATGGGTAGTGCCGGCTGGTGTTACTTCGATCAATATCCAGGCATTCGGTGCCCAGGGTAATGCCAATGCAGCGGGTGTGGCAAGAGGCGGATTAGGCGGTATGGCCAGTGGCACACTGGCGGTAACACCCGGTGAGACTTTATTTATTTATGTTGGCGGCGGTGGCGCCGTGGGTACTACCGGCGGATTTAACGGCGGTGGTAATGGAGGAACAACAGGAACTTGCCTCACGGCCCCTGGCGGTGGTGGCGGTGGTGCTTCTGACCTCAGACAGGGTGGAAATACACTTGCCAACCGTAAGATCGTAGCCGCCGGCGGTGGTGGTACGGCAGGTAACCGCGTTGCCGGATGCGCACGTGGCGCAGGCGGCGGCGGTGGCGGCGGATTCTATGGCGGCGGCGGTGGTGCCGGTTATCCCGGTACAGCTGGTATAGTGCCTTCCGGCGGAACACAGGTTGCAGGTGGTACGGGTGGTATCACCGGTACTACATTCGGAGCAACGAATGGTCAGCCCGGCGTATTGGGAATAGGTGGTAATGGTGGTAATGAAATCGCCAGTAACCAGGCCGGTAGCCTCGCTGTTGCATTCGACGGCGGTGCCGGTGGCGGATTGACGGGTAATTCAGGACAGCAGAGCGGCGCGAATAACTTTACCGGTCAGAGCGGCGCGGGCGGTTCTTCCTATACAGGCGGTGTGACCTCAGGTGTAACGCTTGCCAACCAGCGCAGCGGAAACGGACAGGTGCTGATCTCTTATACCTCTCCTGCTCCTCCCGTAACCTGTACAGGTTCTTCGATTTCATTTACGATTACTGTGAATCCTCCGCCGACGATCGTATGTCCGGCGAATATCACGGTGAACAATACACCGGGTCTGTGCGGAGCCATTGTTAACTATCCGCCGGCTGTGGCTACAGGTCCTCCTCCTCCTGTGATTACATATAACTTCCCTCCGGGTAGTTTCTTCCCGGTTGGAACAACTACGGTAATCGCAACGGCGACCAATACCTGCGGTACAGCTACCTGTTCGTTTACAATAACCGTGATCGATAACCAGGCGCCGACGATCGTATGCCCGGCCAATATCACGCGTAACAATGACCCGGGAGTTTGCGGCGCCAATGTTACCTATCCTTTCCCGACAGTAAGCGACAATTGTTCGTTACCGGGCGGAACGGCGGTTTCGATGAACCAATCGTCCAATACGACTACCATCACTCCGATCCAGATCGGTTGTCAGTATGCCGGTGGTATCACCGCGGAAAACAGCTGGTGGCGCGCCTATGATATGTCCGTGTACGCATTACCGGCCGGTGTGTCGATCAAATCGGTACGTTTCGGTATCGAGAAGATAACAGGCACAACCGTACCGATCACGGCCAGGTTGTACAGGCAAACCTCCGGTACATTCCCGACCGGAACAAGGACGCTGATCGCTTCACAGACAGCCAACTTTGCTCCGCAGGTGGGAACATTCCAGACCATCACATTCACAACGCCTGCTACGGCAGCGACAACGGATATCATCATCGTTGAGTTGTATTGTCCCGATCAACTGGGAACGGGTGCCGGATTCTTTATCGGAAGCAACGCGTCTCCGGAAACAGGACCAAGCTATCTGTCAGCAGCGGCTTGTGGTGCTCCTAACCCGACCGACCTGGCCACCCTTGGTTTCCCGGATGATAATATACATCTCTCGCTGAATGCAGAATACTACACCAGCGCGCCGACGCTGGTGCAGATCGCCGGATTGCCGAGCGGTGCGCTGTTCCCGGTTGGTACAACGACCAATACCTTCCGTGCTACGGATGCAGCGGGTAACCAGAGCACCTGTTCATTTACCGTAACAGTGGTTGATGCCCAGGCTCCTGCGATTACCTGCCCGGCCAATATTGTCAGGAATACGGATGCGGGCGTTTGTACGGCTACCATTGCCGTTCCGAACCCGACCTTCTCCGACAACTGCGCCGTAACGCAACTTACCTGGGCGATGACCGGCGCAACAACCGGCTCATCTCCGGCAACTGGTATTAATTTCGTGGGAACCCAAACCTTTAACCTGAGCGGTACTACCGGACAGGGTATAACGACCATTACCTATACCATCAGGGATGCGGCGGGTAATATAAACACCTGTTCGTTTACGGTTACGGTGAGAGACGCGCTGATCCCAGTTATCAGCCTGCAACCAGCCACGAAATTCGTCTGTGCGGGCAGCAATGCGGTCTTCAGTGTAACAGCCGCCGCAGCCGGCGGACCGCTGGCTTATCAATGGCAGGCATGGGATGGTACGGCCTGGGTGAATATCGCGGGCGCTACCAGTTCGACCTTAACGATCAACAGTGTCACTTTTGCGGATAATACCAAATCGTATCGTTGTGTTCTTACCGGTTTGTGCTCGGTTGTAATATCCGGCGTTGCTACGCTGTATGTGAACCCGCTGCCTTCGGTAACCCTGTTGCCGTCGATACCGCCGGTGCTTTCGCCGACGCAATCGCTGACGATCAACTCGATCGTCAATCCTCCGGGCGGAAGCTATGCCTGGTTCTTCAACGGCACGCTTTCGGCTTCACATACCGGCTCCAGCTGGGCAGGTATTACGGTGGATGGTATCGGAACCTATCGCCTGGTGTATACAGATCCGAACGGATGTACGTCCGCTTCCGCCGACCTGGTGGTATCCGGACAGCCTTCAGGCAATCTCTGGATTTACCCGAACCCGAATACAGGCCGGTTTACGGTTCGGTTCTTCAACCAGCCGAACGAAACCGTTACGATCAATGTATATGACATGCGCGGCGCCCGGATCCACCAGCAGGTGGCGGTAACCGGCACACCGTATACGGGAATCGACGTGGATCTCGGTTCAGTATTGCCCTCCGCTGTATACCTGGTTGAAGTCAGGAACAGCAGTGGTAAACTGATGGGAGCCCGCCGGATCGTGGTGCGTCACCCGTAATCAGGATTTTACCAATACGAAATGGGGTTGTTGTACAAACAACCCCATTTTTTATTTCCGGCTTTCGTGTATAGAAAAATTATTTTTTTGTAAACCGGATCATAGCGCTGCTTCCCTCATTACTGGCGAGATATGCATCATACCTGATATCGTTTACAATGGCCACCATATAAGCTGTATTAGGCGGGATCGTGCCGAGGTTTTCGGCCACCATGGTCAGTTCATTGGTATCTTTAAGATCCGCAACGGCCAGTTTTAAGATCCTTGCTTTCCCGGTGAGACGGATATGTTCAACCAGTAATTTACCGTTCAGGAACAGGGAAATCGAATCCCCGTCAATTTCGGCGTTGTCGTAAAAACGCAGCTCTATCGAGTCCCCGGAAATAAATATCTCCTTATTGAAAACTTTTTCCCGCGTGAGGTATTTTTCTTCGATAGCCGGCTGTGGGTTTATAATATTTTTTTCTGTGGATGGACCGGGAGCTTTTTTTGCGGTTTTTTGCGGAGGCTCCGGTTTGTTTTTGATTTGCGTTTCATCCGCATCCGGTGTCTTCAGTTTTTCAAGGGTTATCACCAGGTCGGTACCGGGATGCAGGATAACCGACCGGATGCTGTCGATGATACGGGGATCATTGGCCCCGCTTGTATAATTGTCAATCACAAAATCCCATTCATCCGAAAAGCCGGGTACTTCAATTTTTTCAAGATGGATATCGCCCGCAGGCCCGGTCTCCCGGTCCCGGGGTACCGTCTTTCCATCCAAGGTCATTTTACCGCTTCCCGGGCAATTAAAATCGGCCCTTGACAGGAGGGGGATCTTGCCGGGAATTCCAACGCTGAAAGCGCTTGATTTTTCGCTGATCAGCTGGTCATCCCACCATATGGCTGTATTGGTGACCGGGTCAAAGTATCCCCGGATACTGTACCGGCGGTAATTATTTGCCGACTGGTAATAATACGAATTGCCCGTCAGGCTGTCTCCCTGCCTGATGATCTTGATTTCCGCTTTCTGGCGGTTGACCTTTCCCCTCCAGGTACCCGTGATCATCTGGGCTGAAAGGGTCCCGGCCGGCAGGCTGATACCGGCCATGATAATAAGTCCTGATAAAAGCCGGACCGGGCTGATCATTGGGGTTGTTGGTTTATGAATTATAACGGCTTTTTGGGGGTAATATTTTCAGGGGGTAAAAGTTGCTGCACTGAAAAAAAATCATAACTTTCCCACATAAAACCTTCCGGCAGGAAGCCATATCTACATTTAACCAAACTTTGCTTATGAGAAAGTTATACGCCTTTCTGTTTACTGCCTTTGTATTGTTTTTGATCGGAACCCAAACTGCTACCGCTCAAAACTATACGTTTACCACTTCGGCAGGTAATCCCATTGTACCGGGAACAGCCCTTGTGGCCGGAAGCCAGGGCGATGACCAGACTGTAAATATTCCGATACCCTTTACCTATCAGGCATACGGAGTTAATTACACGTCAGTAAACGCCAGCACAAATGGTAATCTCCAGTTTACAACAACCAATGCAGCTTTTACCAATACATGCCCCCTTCCCACCGCTACAAATCTCGGTGCCGTCTTTATGCCGCATTGGGATGACCTGCATACAGGCCGGAATGCAGGAGACGGTATTTATACTTCTGTTTCAGGCGTAGCCCCCAACCGGATCTTTAATATCGAATGGAGGGGGGAATATTTTTCGCCCAGCGGCACGCCGATCAATTTTGAAGCAAGGCTTTTCGAAGGTCTGCAAAGGGTTGATTATATCTACGGCAATGTTCCCAATACCGGTGTCAGCGCCAGCGTGGGCATGCAGGCTGCCGTTGCTCCCACAACTTTTTTCACCTCTTTCTCCTGCAATGCTTCCAGTTTAAGTAACGGTTTGCGCATATCTTTTGTACTGGCGCCCCCCAATGACGATTGTACGGGAGCTATTCCTATCAACTGCGGCCAGACCATCAACAGTACAACAGTTGGCGCGGCCGTCGATGCGGTAGCGGCCTGCGTTACTACATTAAATACGGCCCCGGGTGTTTGGTATACTTTTGTGGGAGATGGCACTAATGTAACGCTGAGCCTTTGCGGATCGGCCTACGATACCAAGATCGGGGTGTTCAGCGGTTCCTGCGGTTCATTGACCTGTGTTACCGGCAATGATGATTTTTGCGGGTTGCAGTCACAGGTAACATTCCCGACTGTATTCGGAACTAATTATTATATACTTGTTACAGGTTTCAGCACCAATACCGGCGCATTTTCACTCACCCGCACCTGCGTACTGCCTTGTTCCGGTGTGCCTTCACCCGGACTTATTTCCGGCCCGGCAGGTACCATTTGTTCCGGAACACCGGTTGTGTTAAGCCTCAGCGGGTACAGCAGCGGTACCGGACTTACTTTCCAATGGAGGTCATCCGCAACACCGGGTGGTCCCTATACCGCAATCCCCGGTGCAACTACGCCCAACTACGCATTCAACGCGGGCACCACAACATATTATATCTGTACTGTAACCTGCAGCAACAGTGGTTTGTCAGCTAATACCACGGAGTTTGCATTAAATGTAAGCAGACTGGTGCATAGCAATGTTATCGCTACCCCTTCTACCACCTGTTCGCCGGGATCGACCTTAATTACCGGTACTGTTTCGGGTGGTGTGGTAGGCGCCAATATTGTACTGGCTTCTTCGGGAACCATTAATCTCGCGATCCCGGATGCCAACCCTGCCGGCGTGAACTCCGTGCTGGTTGTACCCGCAGCAAGCATTCAAACAGCCAATGCGCTGAAGATCCGGATCAATGCCAATCATACCTGGGTAGGCGACCTGAAATTCAGGCTGACCAGTCCCTGCGGTATCACTTTCCTGTTTGACCAGCCCGGTGTGCCGGCTTCTACATTCGGCAACAGCGATAACCTGGGAACAAATAATTCGGCAACACCGCCCCCGGCCGTTTATACATTCGACCTGGCTGCCGCAACGGTTATTCCTGAAACATCCACTGCCGGCGGATTTATCCCGGCAGGCAGTTACAAGCCTTCCGACGTAAATGGCGCGGCGCACAACTGGGCCGGTCTTACCTTCCCCTGCGCGACTGCCGGAAACTGGACATTAAATGTATCCGACAATGCGGGTGGTGATGTCGGATCCCTGGTTGACTGGGCCATTTTAAGGGATGCGAACTATACGCATACGCTTACAGGTCCCGGCACCATCACGCAAAACCCGCCCACGGGCGCATTTAACGCGAATGCCAGCTTTAACGTAACGAATATCCCGGCCGGTGCACAGGTATTTGTTTTAACATCAACGGATGCACTCGGATGTTCCGTTTCAACCAATGTTCCGGTAACGGTGAACCCGACTCCTGTTGTGGCGATCGCCACAGCTATTTCAGGCACCTGCTCCGAAAACTTCGATGGTGCTGCCGCGCCGGCGCTTCCTGTCAACTGGAGGGCTGATGTGGGCGCCACCTGCGGTGGTTCGGTACGCTGGGCAACAGTGAACTCTTCGTCCGTCAGCGCGCCTAATTCCGCGTTTACGAATGATCCCAACTGTATATCGGATGAATACCTCTATTCCAAACTCTATATCATTACGGCTGCGTCCCAGATTTCGTTCAGCCGGAATAATAACCTCGAATCCGGGTTCGACGGCATGGTGCTCGAAATATCCATGAACGGAAGCCCCTTCCAGGATATCATCGCTGCCGGCGGATCCTTTGTTGCCGGCGCTTATAACGGAACGATCAGTAGCTCCTTTGGCAGCCCGATTGCGGGCCGCCAGGCCTGGACCGGTAATTCGGGCGGTTATGTTACGACAACCATCAATCTCCCCGCGGCAGCCGTGGGTCAGAATGTGATGTTCAGGTGGCGCAGGGCTACTGACAACAGTGTAGGCGCTACCGGCGTAAATATCGATGACGTAACCGTCACGAACGGCAATTGCGGTAATACGGTTTGCGCCGGTACGATCGTACGGATCGATGCCGTCGCCAATCCTCCCGTTCAGCAAACATTCACCCAGTTGCTCAATACCCATGTTCCCATTGGCGGTAACACTTCAGGCATTGCTTCACCTTACCCGAATACACTGGCGGTATCAGGATTGCCATTTGGTGCAAGCGTAAAATCCGTAACGCTGGGAACCTATTTCCACAGTTTACCCGATGATGTGGATGTGGTACTGGTATCCCCCACGGGCCAGGCTGTGATCCTGATGTCGGATTGCGGCGGCAACACGCCCACGACCGGTCAGACCTATGTACTGGATGATGCGGCTGCCAGCAACCTGGCCGACGCCGCCTTCAATGCTTCGGGAACGTATAAGCCGACTAACTATGATAACGCCGACAACTGGCCGGCTCCCGGACCGCTGGCGGCTCCGACTTCAACGACGCTTTCCACCTTTACCGGTAATATGAACGGTACATGGAACCTGTACGCGGTTGATGATAATACGGGGAATATCGGTGTTATTTCGACCTGGGCCATTACGTTTAACGTGCCGCCCCCGATGGTATTCAGCCCGATCACGAACCTGTATACCGACCCGGCTGCCACGATTGCCTATACGGGACAACCGGCGTATACGGTGTATGCAAGGACGGTGGCTCCGCCCCCGACCGTAACCTATACGGCATCCTATACCAGCCCCAATAACTGCGCATCATCGGCCAGCGTGACGATCAATGTAAACCAATTGCCTTCGATCGTTACACAGCCTGTCGCATTTGCGAATCCTGTTTGTCCCGGCTTTACGATCAACTATTCTGTTACCGCGGCCGGCACGGGTATTACCTACCAGTGGCAGGTGAGCACGGATAACGGGAATACATGGACCGATCTTACAACGAACGCGCTGTATGCAAATACAACGACGAATACACTGACTATCTTCTCGGTTCCCACAACGATAAATAATTACAGGTATCGTTGTGTTGTAACCGGAACCTGTGCGCCTCCGGCCATATCCAACAGCGTGACACTCGTAGTGGCTACGCCGCCGACGATCACGTCGCTCACAACTACGCCTGCTACGCCGACGATTTGCGTGAACGGCAATATCAGCTTTACCGTTGCGGCTACCGGCGTGCCTGCCCCCACGATCTACCAGTGGGAGGTGAGCACCGATGGCGGCGCAACCTGGAACCCGCTGACGACCGGCGGTTCCTATACGCCTACCTTTACGATCACCGGCGCAACGATTGCCATGAATAATAACAGGTACCGCGTGAAAGTAACCAACAGCTGTAACCAGACCACTATATCTTCTGTGGTAACGCTTACAGTAAATGCGCTGCCGGTGGTATCGGTTACTCCCATCACCAACCGGGTTTGCCTGACCGATTCGCTTATTCAGCTGGTGGGAACACCGGTGGGAGGCGTCTGGAGCGGACTGGGCGTATCCGGCACCAATTTCATTCCGACGGCAACGGCCGTTGGGGTTTATACGCTGACCTATACGTATACCAATATCAACAACTGTACGGCATCGGCCAGCACGACGGTGAAAGTGGAAGATTGCCCCGACCGTATCCGCCTGCTGCGTAACGACGCGGTGATATTATTCCCCAACCCGAACGGCGGGAAATTCAATATCCGCATCAACAGCACGCTGTACAATTACCTCGGTATGCGGGTGTTTAACCCGGCCGGCCAGTTGCTCAAGGTGCAAACCTTCAGCGGCCTGTCTTACGGCCGAGTGGTGCCGATCGATATCAGCAACCTGCCCGGCGGCACGTATTTAGTGAAGTTCTACTATGATGATGGTATCAGGACTTCCGAGAAGACCTTTACCGTTGTTGTTCAACGCTAATATGAATTCACCGGACTTTATAAAATCATCCGCCAAACGGCGGATGATTTTTTTTGTACTATAGACCCTAATTTTAAGGTGGTATGAAAACGGGATCACTCGTGGAAATATTAATGGATAACAGGGCGGCTTTCAAGCCTGTCGTTCGCTTTAACCCGGAAACAGATAAACTGGCCGGGCTTGATCTAACGGCAGCGAATAAGCGACTTTCCAAAGCAATACTGGGGGATATCGCTTCCTTCGGCGCCTGGATAAACTTTCAAATGGAACAAACCGGCGCGCGTTATGCAATAGGCGGATACGCAGAGCACCGGACTGTTTATGCAAACAGCCGTGTATTTGATGCTGCCGCACCCGGCGGTGAACCCCGGCGCCTGCACCTCGGCGTTGATATCTGGGGCAAGCCCCACACACCGGTAATGGCGCCGTATGGAGGCATTGTGCACAGCTTTGCGTTTAATGACCGGCCGGGAGACTACGGGGCCACGATCATACTTACACACCAGTTAAACGGGGTAAGTTTTCATACACTCTATGGTCACCTGAGCCTGAATTCAATTAAAGCCCTGCGGGAAGGAGAGAGCATTGAAGCCGGCGATGTGTTTGCAGATTTCGGGATACCCGCCGAGAACGGGCAATGGCCGCCGCACCTGCATTTCCAGGTGATTAAAGAAATAGGGGACTATCGCGGTGACTACCCCGGCGTATGTGCTTTATCCGGGAAGGATCATTACCTGAATAATTGCCCCGATCCGGATCTGATCCTGCAATTAAACCAGTACGTTTCACCGGTTCCTGAATAAAATTTATTTCCTAATCAGGCCTTCAGCAGCTTAAAAGCGTGGCTCCATTTGTTGCGGATGAAACCGGGAATACACCAAAGGATACAAAGCGGTTCGATGGCCCGGGCCGCTTCTGCTCTTCCCATATCCTCCGTTTCCCATCCGAAACTTGTGAGGATGCCGGTAACGGTTTTCTTTGCGCCTTCATCGTTGCCGCAGATAAACATGGTGGGAGGTCCACCAGGAAAATCGGGTTTGTACATATAGGCGTTACCCACGCTGTTGAAAGCCTTTACCAGGTTCGCTTCGGGTAACCATTGCTGGATTTTCTCCATCAGCGAACCCCCGAGGCTGGTAAAGAAATGCAATACCCCGTTGTCGGGCGGCGCCGCGGCGATCGGGTTGGTGGCATCGATCACGGTTTTGCCCGAAAAATTTTCAGCGCCCGCCAGCCGGATCGCTTCTTCGGCGGCCAGCCCGCTCATGGCAAGCACCAGCAGTTCGCCAAAAGTCGCGGTTTCATTGAACGTACCGGAATGGCCGCCGGTATTTTCATTTTTCCATTTTACCACTTCTTCTTTAGCGGTATCCCGCGTGCCCAGCATCACGCTGTGTCCTTCTTTTAAAAATGCGGAGGCCAGTACGCGGCCAACGATACCCGATCCGATAATTCCTACTTTCATAGTTTGTCAGTTTGATAAATTATTTTTTTGATTGTAAACCATGGTAAATGTCTTCGCGAAATCTTCTAGTTTAATCTTTCCCCTGTAAAAATTTTTCTGCTTTTTATAATCCTCCAGGAAAATCCCGCTTTGTATGGCCTGTCCCATTTCGACATAGTTGCGGGCCAGTTCTTCGGGCAAGCCGGCCTGCAGGAGGCCGCCAAGCGCCTGTTCATCTGTAAAGGCCACCCAGGGAAGCGCGGGTTTGCCCACCGATTCACCCAGCACCCTTGCAATATCATCGGTGGTCCGGTCCTCGCTTGAAACATACAATACGCTTTTACCGGAAAATGAAAGCGTGTTCAATGCATCAAATGCCGCTTCCGCAATATCAGCGGGATGAGCCAGCATCATTACGAATCCCGGGCCGCCGAAATTGGAACCCATTATATTCATGTTCCGGATCATATCGATCATCCCGAAGAAATTAAAATAAAAGTATCCCGGCCGGAGATGCAGGACGTTCACATCCTGCAATGCGTTCAATGCCTGCTCAACGCGGTAAAGCCCGCTAACGGGCCCGCATCCGTCGGGCAGGTGCGCACCAACGCTGCTGAGGTTAACCACGTAGCGGATCCCGGATGAACGGATAGCCGCCGCAAAATTTACCCCGATCCCACCGATATATTCTTTCCAGCGGGCCGTGATATCATTTTTGGGTGGCGTCATGGTATAGACGGCATCCATACCTGCAAAGGCTTTTTCGAGGAATGCAGTGTCTTCCACCGACCCGATCGCGGCTTTTGCGCCCAAGTCGATCAATACCCGGATATGATCCGCATTTCGGCTAATGACAGAAACCTCGTGTCCTTGCCTGATTAATTTTTCTGCCAGCGGTCTGGAAATATTACCAGCCGCTCCGGTGATGATATATTTCATAAGCTGCGTTTTTCCGGTTTAAATTTTATTGGTTAATCACCCGGGCAACCTGTCGGAAAGCTTGTTCATCTGCTGCACCAGCCGTGCGCTGTCTTCTTTTCCCAGCAGGGAACAGTATTGCTGGTAAAAATTTTGCAGCGCCGCTTTTAACTCGGGTCCCAGGGCCTTTGCTTTCGGGGTCGGGTACACATTGGTCAGTTTTCCTTCGGATATCCTGATGACCAGTTTCTTTTTTTCCAGTTTTTCAATCAGGCGGGTAATCGTGCTTGGCGTGAGTAAGAGTTGCCGTACCAGTTCGGAGGGCTGGATGCCGGGTTCTTCAATCGCCAGCATCAGCAGGTAGGCGTGGCTGGGTGTGAGCCCGACTTTTTTCCAGCTTTCCCGGGCCAGTTTTTCCGTTTTACGGGCCAGGGCATTGCTGGAAAAATAAAGACACTGACCGTATTTGCTGCCGGCGGATTTCACAGATCAAAGGTAAGGGGTTTATATTTGTATATACAAATAAAATTTTCATCCCGGGTCTGCCCGTCTTTGAGTAATTTACGGCATGGCTAATCCCCACCTGAGCAGTGACAAGGAATTCCTGAGTGCGGCGGATAAGGAATTTGAAAACAATATCCGGCCTTCCCGGATGGAAGATTTTGCCGGGCAGCAAACCATTGTCGACAACCTGCAGGTCTTTATCAGGGCCGCCGCCATGCGGGGCGAATCCCTCGATCATATTTTATTTCACGGACCGCCGGGGTTGGGCAAGACCACTTTGTCGAGGATCGTTGCCCAGGAACTCGGGGTAAATATCAAAGAAACTTCAGGGCCCGTGATTGAGAAACCCGGCGACCTTGCCGGGCTGCTAACCGCGCTGGAACCGCGTGATGTTTTGTTTATTGATGAAATACACCGCCTGAGCGCGGTGGTGGAAGAATACCTCTATGCGGCCATGGAGGATTTCCGGATCGATATCATGATCGACAGCGGACCCAATGCCCGTAGTATCCAGATCAACCTGAATCCCTTTACACTGATCGGCGCTACCACGCGGAGCGGGTTATTGACGGCCCCGCTGTTGTCGCGTTTTGCCATCAAATCGCGGCTGGAATATTATTCCGCCGAAACGATCGGGCAGATCATCCAGCGTTCGGCATCCATCCTGTCGGTAAAGATCACCCCGGATGCGGCAAAGGAAATTTCCCAGCGGAGCCGCGCCACGCCCCGGATCGCCAACGGGCTGCTGCGCCGCGTGCGTGATTTCGCCCAGGTACTGGGTAACGGCATGATCGATCTCGGGATTACCCGGCACGCGTTAAAGGCCCTGAGTGTCGACGAATACGGGCTGGATGATATGGATAATAAAATCCTGCGCACCATTATCGAAAAATTCAAAGGGGGACCTGTCGGACTTACGACGATCGCCACCGCCGTTGGTGAAGAAGCCGGCACCCTCGAAGAAGTCTACGAGCCTTTCCTGATCCAGGAAGGATTCATGCAGCGGACACCGAGGGGCAGGGAAGTAACGGCGAAAGCTTACGAACACCTGGGGAAACAAGGCCCCGGAAACGCGGGAACACTATTCTCATAAAAAAATGAGTGCCGCTGCAGCACTCATTCATTTATTTTTACATTCTCACATTTCCACCCCTCTTCGCCCGTCCGGCAGGCATGCTCACTGTACCACCAGCCTGAACCCGTTGCCGTGGATATTTACGATCTCGATCTTCGGGTCGTCTTTCAGGTATTTACGCAATTTGGCGATATACACGTCCATGCTGCGGCCGTTAAAATAGGTATCGCTACCCCATATTTTTTTGAGGGCCTGTTCCCGCGGCAGGAGGTCGTTCAGGTGCTCGGCCAGCATTTTCAGCAGTTCATTTTCCTTGGGGGAAAGCGTTTGCGTGATATTATTGTGCGTGAGCTGGCGGAGTTTGGGGTTGAAATGGTAAGTGGAAAGGTCGAATTCCTTGTTCTCGCTTTCCTTATTGATCTCTTCGTTGCGCTTGAGGATGGCTTTTATTTTCAGCAGCAGCACTTCGCTGTCAAAGGGCTTGGTGATATAGTCATCCGCACCGAGCTTATATCCCTGGATCACGTCTTCCTTCATGGTTTTGGCGCTCAGGAAAAACAGGGGAATATCGGGATCCACGTCACGGATTTCTTCCGCAAGGGTAAACCCATCCATATTGGGCATCATTACATCCAGCAGGCACAACTCGAATTTTTCACGCTGAAAGGCGGCCAGTCCGAGGCGGCCATCCCTTTCCAGGGTCACGTCGTAATCGTTTAACTCGAGGTAGTTCTTTAATACGCTTCCAAGATTGGGATCGTCTTCGCACAAAAGGATCTTAGGTTTCTTCGTATCCATGCTATTGGGTTTGAGGGTTGAAGTTGTGATTTATACAAATAAAGATAAAGCAAATACCGGGTTGTTGAATCCGGGTTCAAATTTTTGTTAAAAGGGGCTTCGGCTCCCTGCCGGGCCGGGGTAAACACACGATCACCCGACCATTTTTTTTCCTGCAATCCTTTACCTTTAAGCGCTAAAGTCCCCGTTATGCATATCACCCCCGATAACCGCCTTAAAAAGCTGATCGTAATCGGCGACCGGGTGCTGATCAAGCCCACGCGGCCCGAAGAAAGAACGGCCAGCGGTCTTTACCTGCCACCGGGCATACCCGAAAAAGAAAAAGTGCAGCAGGGTTACGTGATCAAAACCGGCCCGGGTTACGCGATACCGGTTCCGCTGGATGATGAATCCTGGAAAGGCGAGGAGGAAAAGGTGAAATATGTACCGCTCCAGGCCCGGGAAGGCGACCTGGCCATCTTCCTGCTCAGCGGCGCCACGGAAGTGATGTATGAAAATGAAAAATATTTTATCGTGCCCCAGAGCGCGGTGCTGATGCTGGAACGGGAGGAAGAATTGTAATGATATAAAGGTATCAGGAAGTCAGCCTGTGTCAACCCCGATTCACGTAACTTTCAGATAAATTTAATTCCATGGCAGACGCTTCAAAATTCCTGCAGGTCGTTAAAGACGGGTATGCCTTTAAAGGCGAATCCTTCAAGATCGGCTGTGCGATGCTGGATGGCGCGGTGGTACCCGGCGCCGATGTGATGATACCGATGAAAACCCTGAACCGGCACGGACTGATCGCCGGGGCTACGGGAACCGGCAAAACAAAAACCCTCCAGGTGCTGGCCGAAGGATTAAGTGCGGCGAGCATCCCCGTGCTGCTGATGGATATCAAGGGTGATCTCAGCGGTGTGGCCGCTACCGGTACCGTGAATGATAAAATAACGGAACGCTGCCAGAAACTGAATATTGAATTCAAGCCTTCCTCCAATCCCGTCGAATTACTGACGCTGAGCAACCAGCCCGGCGCCCGCCTGCGCGCTACGGTCAGCGAATTCGGACCCGTATTGCTTTCCAAGATTCTCGGGCTGAACGATACCCAGGGTGGTTTTGTGGCCATGATATTCAAATATTGCGACGACAACAAACTGCCGCTGCTCGATCTGAAGGATTTTATTAAAGTGCTGCAGTTTGTGAGCGACGAAGGAAAGGAGGAACTCGAAAAAACATACGGGAAAATATCTACAACTTCCACAGGTACCATTCTCCGCAAGGTGATCGAACTCCAGCAGCAGGGCGCCGATGTATTCTTCGGCGAAAAAAGTTTTGAAGTGGACGACCTCATGCGGATCAGCGATGACGGAAGAGGCATGATCTCGATCGTGCGGGTAACCGACCTGCAGGACCGCCCCAAATTATTTTCCACCTTCATGCTCCAGTTGCTGGCGGAATTGTATGCTACCTGTCCCGAGGAAGGTGATCTTGATAAACCCAAACTGGTCATCTTTATCGATGAAGCCCATCTTATTTTCCAGGAAGCCAGCGAAGCGCTGCTGCAACAGATCGAAACCATCATCAAGCTGATCCGTTCCAAGGGGATCGGGATTTATTTCTGCACGCAGAACCCCATGGATATTCCCGCTTCCGTGCTGGCCCAACTCGGGTTGAAAGTGCAGCACGCGCTCAGGGCCTTTACCGCGGCCGACCGCAAAGTGATCAAACAAACCTCGGAGAATTATCCCGAAACCGCATTTTATAAAACCGAAGACCTGATCACCGAACTGGGCACCGGCGAAGCGCTGGTCACGATCCTGAATGAAAAAGGAATACCCACCCCGCTGGTACATTGCATGATCCGCCCGCCCCAGAGCCGGATGGATATCCTGACGACCGATGAAATTAATGCGCTGGTGTCGCGCTCAAAGATCGCGGGGAAATACAACCAGGTGATCGATAGCAAAAGCGCCTACGAGATCCTCACCGACAAACTGGAAGACGCGGCCCGGCGGCAGGAATTGCAAAAACAGCAGGAGGAAGAGCAAAAAGGCGAAAGAAAAACCACTACCACGAAAGAAAAAGGATTTTTTGATAACCCTACCGTAAAAAGCATGACGCGTACCGCGGGCAATACCATCGTCCGTACCCTGCTGGGCGTGTTGGGACTGGGTGGACGCAGCCGAAGCCGGAAAAGTCTTTTCTGAAATAAACAGGGAATAAAAAAATGCAGCCGGCCACTTGCCTAATGTGATTTGAAAGTTACCAGGCCCGAAGGGTTCATTTCAATTTTGTTTTCCGCCTGCAGGAACTCCAGCACTTTCCAGGCTTTTTCCTTTTTAAAACCGCTGAGCTTTCCCAGCAGATCCCGCGCCGGCAGGGATTCATATTTGACGATATTGATGATACGGTGCTGCAGTGTTTCAAATTCCTCCCTGGTTAACTGAACTGCTTTTTGCCGGAGACAGTTGTCGCAGATACCACAGGGACGCGCCTGGCTTTCCCCGAAATAAGTACTGATCATGCGGCTGCGGCATTCCATTTCCCCCCGGATATACGCGATCATTTGCCGGGTCCTTTGTTCCATTTTTTCCTTGCGCAGGTTTAAGGCTACCGCATCCAGCCGGAGGTCTTCTGCCCGTATCCTTGGGCGGAGCAATTGCAGTTGCGGCATTTCTTTCTGCGGGTTGTATTCGATCACACCCATGCGGTGCAGTATTTGCAGCTGAGCTGTTACCGTTTCCGGATCCTTTTTCAGCAAACCGGCAACCAGTTTTTCGGAAACCGCCGTGGGCCGGTCATAGATCCCTTCAAAGGCCCGCAGGAGTGTTTTAACCAGGGGCTCCAAACCGGGGTTCGCCGTTTCGAAATCATATAAACCATCTTTGGAAATGGTGAATTGTACTGTAGCGGAACGGAAGACCTGATCATTGAACAATAGCCACCCGTCCTGCTCCAGCATTTTAAGCGCGTAGAGCGCCGTGGTGCCGTTCAGCTTGAATTTTTTCAGGAAATCGCTGAAATCGAAATCATAGGAATTTCCCTCGCCCCCACCGGCCGGTACCTGCAGGTAATTGGCAAGGGCCTGGTACACTTCACGTACCTGTTCCAGCGGGGGAAAACGGGTTGAAGGCAGGGCTTCCAGTTCCTGTAATTCCTGTTCGTCATACAATAAAACGGCAAATGCGGTTTTCCCGTCACGGCCCGCGCGACCCGCTTCCTGGTAATAGCTTTCGAGGCAATCGGGAACATCCGCGTGGATCACGGTGCGGACATCGGGTTTGTCGATCCCCATCCCGAAAGCATTGGTGCAAACAATCACCCGCAAGCCGTTCTGCAGCCACTCCGATTGCTTCCGGTTTCGCTCTTCCTGCACCAGCCCGGCATGATAATAGTCGGCGCTGATCTGCTGCAGCCGCAACAGCTCGCTGATCTCTTTCGTGCGTTTGCGGCTCCGGCAATACACGATCGAAGGGCCGGGAACTTTTTGCAGTATTTCGATGACCTTGCTGATCTTGGCGTCCGACCTGAAAACGCTGTAGGAAAGGTTGGGCCGTTCAAAGGGTTGCC
>CAYNSL010000005.1:22829-53937 GCA_964399755.1 uncultured Chitinophaga sp.
TTGCAATTGCTGTTACAGGCCACTTTCAGGGTATTGATTACATCGCGGCGGGTCATCCCGGAAAAGATCGCGTAGGCGGTGATGTTTTTTTTCCGCAGGTTCTCTACCTGGTCCTTCATCAGCGCGATCAGCGGTGAGATCACGAGGCAGAGGCCTTCATTCAGCAATGCGGGAACCTGGTAACACAATGATTTGCCACCTCCCGTGGGCATCAGCGCCAGCGTGTCTTTTCCTTCCAGTACCGAACGGATGATCTCTTCCTGGCCGGGACGGAATGATGCGAAGCCCCAGTATTGCCTGAGGATATCCAGCGGGCCGGTATGGCTATTTCCGTCTGACATCAATCATCAATATTACGAAGTGCGGGCTTGATTTGGCATGCCGCCCGGCATTCGCTTCTTTTTACCGGGTCCATTAAAATTACGGTAAAGCGTTGGGGGGATCAGGGCGCCGGTATCGGTTCATAAAACTTTTTTCACAAAAAGCCGCAGCGAATTAATAGCGAGTATCACATCACTGAATCCCATGGCGAGGGCGCTGATGGCCGGCGTTAAAAAACCTACGGCCGCCACCGGTATGGCAATGACATTGTAGGCAAAGGCCCAGAAAAAATTCTGTTTGATGGTAAGATAGGTGTGCCTGCCCAGCCCGATGGCTTCGGGAAGATGTTTCAAACCGTGGCTCATCAGTACAACCTGCGCTGATTGTACAGCGATCTGCGAGGCATCGCTCAGCGAAATACCGATCGTAGCCTTGGCGAGCGCGGGAGCATCGTTGATGCCATCGCCCACCATCGCCGTGGGCGCAACGGCCGTCAGGGCCGTGATCTTTTCCAGTTTCTGTTCCGGGGTTTGTTCAGCAATATAAGTATCCATCCCCAGTTCTTCCGCCAGTTGTTTACAATTCGCTTCCCGGTCACCGCTCAGCAAAATGGTACGGATATTTTTCCGGCGGAGGTAGGCAATCACGTTTTTGGCTTCGGGTCTGACGGCATCACGAACATCAATCCAGCCCAGCAAGACGCCGTTGCGGGTAACATATACATTGTGGTGATCTTCCAGGGTCAGCCCGCCGGCGGTGCGGAATGAACCAGCGGTATAACTGTTCCCGTCCTTATCAAGGGCCCGCATGCCCTGTCCCTTCACCTCTTCAATTTTTTCCCAACGGATCTCTTCCTTGCTTTTCCAGGCCCCGGTAATCGCGGTTGCGATCGGGTGATTTGAATACTTCTCCATCGAATAAACGATCATCCGGAATCCGACATCATCAATTTGAAAATGTTCATAACCCGCGATACTGAAGGTTCCCGTTGTGAGGGTCCCCGTTTTATCAAAGACCACCTGCCGGATATCTTTAAAAGATTCAAGACTGCTTGCATTGCGGAAAAGTATACCCGCCCTGGCGGCGCGTCCCCATCCCACGGCGATGGCCGCGGGTGTGGCCAGCCCCATAGCGCAGGGGCAGGCGATCACCCATACCGCGATGCTGCGCATCAGGGCCGGGGTAAATTCTTTCAGGATTAGCCAGTTCACGCCAAAGGTGATCAGGCCGATGAGCAATACGAAAGGGATAAACACCGCGCTGATCCGGTCGGCCAGCAGTTGAACCGGCGGTTTCTCCCCCTGAGCCTGTTTTACCAGTTGCAGGATCCGTGCCAGCACTGTATCGTTCCCCGTAGCGGTCACCTGCGCTTTCACGGTACCATCGGTGAGCAGGCTGCCGCCGATCAGGGTATCTTTTGCGAGTTTATGCACAGGCAGGCTTTCGCCGGTAATGATGGCTTCATTTACATGGGCCTCACCCCAGAGTATTTTGCAATCAATGGGCACCTGTTCCCCGCTTTTGATCAGCAAGAGGTCGCCCACCCTTAACTGTGTATTCTCTACGGTAAAAATTTGTTCCTTGTGCGCATCGTCGAAAGCGATCATGTTCGCCATCACTTTCTGCGAACGGGCGAGTTTGTTCAGTTCCCGCTGGGTGGAAGCGATCGACGCGTCTTCCAGGTAATTTCCGAGGAATACCAGGGTGATGATGGCCGCCGCTGTTTCATAGAACATGTATTGGGCAGGCTGACCCGTGAACGAACCATATAAGCTGTATACAAAGGCCGCGGTGGCGCCAAGGGTAACCAGTACATTCATATTGGGCATCCGGTTACGCAGGCTTTTCCAGGCGCTTTTCCCGAAATAAATCATCCCGGTAAGATAGACCGGTATCGTTAGCGCCAGTTGCACCCAGTGATTGGTCAGCCAGGACATACGCAGACCCGGGATCATGTGCAGCATCAAAAGAGCGGTAAACGGCACGCAGAACCATAATCGCTGCAGGGGAGTAGATAGTAGTGAGGGACCCTGGTCGTGTACATGACCCGCGTGCACAGTATCTTCCTGAACCACGGTATACCCGAGATCGCTGATTCCCTTACTGATCTTTTCGCCGGAAAAACCATCGGAGGCGTCAAACAAAACATCGCCGGTGGCGAAATTCACCTTTACATTTTTCAATCCCTGTTTTTCGAGGTATTTATGAATGTTGATCGCGCAGGTATTGCAATCCATTCCTTCCACTTTCCATTGAACTTTTTCCATACAGGGCTTTATTTCCTACCCGGGCTGTAAGGGGGATCCGGGTATTCTCTGCGGCAAATTTACCAAACCTCCCTACGGGCGTCTTGCGATTATGGAAATATGTTTACAACAGGGTTGTATATCCGGTTAATTTTGCGGCATGGAATGGCGGGTTAAACAGGAAAATATCAACACTGTTGCAAAAGAATTCTGGAAAGCCGCGGATGGTAAACATGTTTTTGCATTCCGGGGGCCCATGGGTTCGGGCAAAACAACTTTTATCAGCGCCCTTTGTCATGCGAAAGGGGTTACCGGCGCGGTAGGCAGCCCCACATTTTCATTGATTAATGAATATACATACCCGGTAAACGAAACCGGTCGCGAAGAGAAGAACGAATTGATCTATCATTTGGACCTATACCGCGTTAAGGATGAAGAAGAAGCTGTAAGGGCGGGCGTGGAAGATATTTTATACAGCGGGCATTACTGCCTGGTGGAATGGCCCGAAAAAGCCCCCGGTTTGTTCCCCGATGATACCATGTATATTGATATTGAAGTACTGGATACGCATACCCGGGTCATAAAAATCGCCAATAATTAGGTACATTTGATAACAGTACCACCCGGTACGGGTAATCACCGCATGAGCCAGCAAAAACCCAAAATAAGCACCTCTTTCAGCTATGAGACCCTGGAGGAAACCCTCGACATCCGGCCAAAGTCGGCCGGTATGATGATCGGCATTCCCCGGGAGATCGCTTTCCAGGAAAACCGCGTGGCGCTGACGCCCGACGCGGTGAGCGTGCTGGTGAGCAACGGGCACCAGGTGGTGATCGAACATAATGCCGGGGAAGCTTCTCATTTCCGCGATAAAGATTACAGTGAGGCGGGGGCCAGGATCGTATACAACCGGGAAGATGTTTTTAAAGCGCCGATCCTCGTAAAGAGCGCGCCTATAATTGACGAAGACCTCGAACTGTTGCAATTAAACCAAATCATCATTTCACCCATTCACCTCACGGTGCTGAAGGCGGAGATCCTGGAAAAAATGATGGAGAAAAGGATCACGGCTATTTCCTTTGAGAACCTGAAAGACGACAGCGATTCTTACCCGATCGTGCGCGGCATGAGCGAGATCGCGGGCAGCGCGGTGATGCTGATCGCCGCGCAATACCTCGGTTCGGCCAATCACGGCAAAGGGGTCCTGCTGGGCGGCATCTCCGGTATCGCACCTACCAAGGTCATCATCATCGGGGCGGGTATTGTGGGCGAGTTTGCGGCCAGGGCGGCCCTCGCGCTCGGGGCTTCGGTAAAAGTCTTCGACAATAATGTGTACCGGCTCAAAAGACTGCAGAATAATATCGGGCAGCGTATGTGGACCTCGGTAATTGAACCGCGCATGCTGGCCAAACAATTAAAGACCTGCGAAGTGGCGGTGGGCGCCCTGGGTTCGGAAACCGGTCGTACGCCGCTGGTGGTTACCGAAGAAATGGTCAGCAATATGCGGCCCGGTTCCGTGATCATCGACGTTAGTATCGACCGGGGCGGTTGTTTCGAAACCTCCGAAATCACCTCGCACGAACACCCCATTTTTATGAAGTATGGGGTGATACATTACTGCGTGCCCAATATTCCCTCGGGATTTGCGCGAACGGCCTCGCAGGCCATCAGCAATGTGATCATGCCCCTGCTGCTGGAAGCGGGGGAGAATGGCGGATTTGAAACCCTGGTCTGGCATAAACTGCACCTGCGCAGCGGCATCTACTTATTTAAAGGCGCACTTACCAATTTCTACCTCAGCCAGCGCTTCGACCTGAAATACACGGATCTCAACCTGCTGATCGCCAGCCAGCGTTAACCAGCCTTTCTTCCTCATTATTGAACCAATGAATTGTTGCAGCCGAATTGCTCGTCGTTGTTCATAAACCATTCCCAGCGGTCATACCCGCCGTTCAGCCAGCTGATCTTATACCCCCTTGCCGACAGGTCAGCGGCCAGTAAAATGCCGTCGCTGCCAAAGGCATTGATGAATACATATTGTTTTTTCTTATCCGGGAAAGCCTGTTCGAATGAATCGGCGCCGCGGCCCGCGTAATAATTGACCGCGCCCGAGAGGTGTTTGAAGTTGTGTTTTACTCCTTCGTTAACCTTGTTGAAAAGACTGTCGTGCCGGATATCGACCACCTGTACGTTTTTGTTCGCAGGCATATTACAAAAACCCCGGGGCGTGATGAAACGAATGGTCGATTGAGATTCGAACCATTCGTCCGTTGAAACAGGCGGCTGCAAATCCGAACTGTATTCAAAGAATAAATTGATCCCGCCCACGAGGTAAGCTACGCGGGGAACCCCTTTTTGTTTCAGCCATTCGGCCAGTTCGCCCGCGCCGTTATTAACCATATTGAACAGCACCACCGGGCGGCCCGGTTCCTTTTGCACTTCTTCGAGCAGTTTCAGCGAATCGGCGAAATCAAAATAGCGGGTGTTCTTCAGTAACGGGAAATACCTGTAATAATTAACCGTGGCCGAATCCCACCAGAATCGGGGCTTGTTCCGGATTCCCAGCAATAAAATGTTTTTGTGCTGCTGCAGGTCGCCCAGCAGCTGGGCGGGCGACAGGTTGATATAGCTGATATCCTGATCCTGCAACAGATCGCGGTAAGCAGCCATTTCATTGTAACGGCGGTACCATTCCGTCATTCCACCCCGCACATTATTTACATGCGTAAACCCGTTCTTCAGCAGGATATTTGAAGCGGCGCGGCTGCGGTAACTGTGCGAACAGATCAGGTAAATCTCCCGGTCGCGGTAGCTGTCCAGTTTTTTAACCGCGGCGGGATCATTCTGCAGCTCCTGTACATTTAAATTGATCGCGTCTTTGATGCGGCCGATATTGCCGCTTTTCCCCCTTGATGAATCTCCGTATTCACCGGGCGACCGCACGTCCACGATCACCATGTTTTCGCCACCCTGTCTTTTCTTTTGCATCAGTTCGGGGAGGGTGACCTCCTTATAATTGTTTTGGGCGGAAAGAAACTGACCGGCCCCGCAAAAAAAGGCGAAGAGGAAGGATATGCGTAGTATCATGGCTGTTATTTTCCCAAAGCAACGAAATATCAGCCAACCGGATTTGTATGATATTGACTTTTGGATAAACGGAAGTTTTTGGGTGTAGTGCCGGTAACCCGGTAAAACATCCTGTGAAAATGGGAATGATCATAAAATCCGGCAAGACCGGCGGCTTCCCCCACCGTACAACCGCCCCGTAATAACTGGCGGGCCTTGTCGGTACGCAGGGCCAGCAGGTAATCATAGGGCGACATCCCCGTTGTTTTCTTAAAAAGCCTGATCAGGTAAACGGGACTCAGGCTAACCAGTGCGGCCAGTTGTGACAGGCGGATATTCTCCCGGTAATGAATTTGAAGATATTCCTTTACCAGTTCTATCCTTTTATCGGGTGTTTTTAGGATGTTCGCAGCTTTTTCATTTTCCATTGCAGGCTGCAGCAGTTCCTGCATGCATTCGGAGAAAATCTCCTGCTGCCCTAAAGGATCGGTTCCTTCATCCAGTGAACGGAAAAGCCGTTGCAGGGAATCGCCAAGCCGCGGCCGCTCGGCCATGGATTGATGAAAACAGAAATCCCGGGGCAGGGGGATCTGCAGGGAATCGGCCACCCTTTGCAAGGTGGCGGAATCGGGATAAAAACTATAGTATCGTAGCGGTGTATCCGCGACGGAATTGCCCGTATGCACTTCCCCCGGGTTAATCAGCACGAGCCGTCCCTTCGCGGCGGTATAATTTTTCCCGTCGCAGTAAAACCGGTCTGCCCCCTCGGTCACAAGCTCGATCACGAAATGATCATGAAAATGCCGCGGGAAACTATGCCGTGACAGTGAATAAGCGGCAAAGTCAATTCCGAAAAGCGCATCGTTTCGCCAGTATTTGAAATGGGTGGAGGGGGCGGTCGCATTCATCACAGTAAGCTAATCATTGCGGGGAACAAATCCTTGCCGCCTGTAAAAAAAGGGGGAGTGGCCTATTTATAGACGACCATATTAATCTTTTGTTCACAGAACCGGTATTCCACTTCATCATTGCTGCTTACCAGTACAAGCCGGTCCCTGCAGTAACGTTCGATCAGGTCATGGTATAAATTAATCCCCGCGGTATCGAGGTTGGTGCAGGGTTCATCAAGCAGCACGATCGCAGTATCCGAAAAAATACACTGCGCCAGTTTAACCCTTTGTTTCATACCCGAGGAATAATTTCGGATCTGTTTATGCCATGCTTTTTCCAGTCCGAGCATACCGATAATGCTATCGGGGCTGAGGCCGGGAAGAAAGGGTTTGAAACCCTGGTGGAAATTCAGTAATTCGGGAAGGGTCATCTCTTCCACCACTTCAAGGTAAGGCGCGCAGATGGACACCTGCCTGTACACCGTTTCATTCGTGATGAACCGTTCGCCCAACCTGTATTCAATCGTTCCCTCGTTCAGCATCATGCTGCTACCCAGCACCTGCAGCAGTGTGCTTTTTCCCGAGCCGTTGGGACCGGTGATGGCATAAGCCTTTCCCGTTTCAAATTGATAGTTGAAATGACGGAAGATCCAGTCGCGGTTAAATCGTTTTCCCGCGTCAGATAGGGAGATCGTCATCGGTGCTGCCTTTGGTGTATCGTTTGATGATGCCCCGGCCGCTTTCCCGGATGAAAGTGACGATCTCATCGCGTTCGTCGGTGGCGGGCATTTCCTCTTCGATGTATTCCACCGCCTGGCTGGTGTTCATGCCCTTGTTGTAAAGCACCCGGTAAATATCCAGGATATGATTGATGCGTTCGATGCTGAAGCCGCGGCGTTTCAGGCCGATGGAATTTACGCCGGCATAGCTCAGCGGCGTTCGCCCGGCTTTAATATAAGGCGGCACATCCTTGCTCACCAGCGATCCCCCGCTGATAAAGGAATGCGCGCCGATCTTGACGAACTGGTGCACGGCGCACATCCCCGCGAGGATCGACCAGTCGCCGATGGTTACATGTCCGGCCACCTGCGTGTTGTTGCTGGTGATGCAGTTATCGCCCACGAAACAGTCGTGCGCGAAATGGCAGTAGGCCATCAGGAGGCAGTTCTTCCCGATCACGGTTTTTTCACGGTCCTTGGTGCCCCGGTTGATCGTCACGAATTCCCTGACGGTCGTCCCGTCGCCGATATAAACGTTTGAATATTCACCCTGGAATTTCAGGTCCTGCGGAATGGCCGAGATCACCGCGCCCGGAAAAATCCGGCAGTTCTTCCCGATCCGCGCCCCTTCCATGATGGTCACGTTGGATCCGATCCAGGTCCCGTCGCCGATCTCCACATCCTGGTGAATGACCGTAAACGGATCGATCTTGACATTGGTAGCCAGTTTGGCGTTGGGATGAATATATGTATGCGGATGAATCATGCCGGTTCTGAAAGACGGCAAAGTTAGCCTTTACGGCCAAAAACGGAAGTTTTTTTAAACATAGACTGTTAAAAATGAACTCCCAACGGACGGTTTTAACGTTGCACCATTAACATGTCCGGGGAAAGCGTAAATTTGCAGTGTACATGCTTAACGCGCCCGATATACTTGCTGTGGCCTATCGCCAGAGCCTGATGCAGGACCAGCTGGTTTTGCTGCAGGAAAAGCAGCAGCAGATCCCCGGTTCGGTTTATTTTAATATACAGCGCTATCACCGTTATCCGCAATGGAGCATTGATGATACGGGGATGATGGTCTATCATTATGTGAAATCGGCCCCCCGGGAAAACTACCTCGAACTGAAGTTCTGCGTGAGCGGTAACGTGTATTGCCGGAAAAAGGATACGGAATGCGATATGTGCCAGTACAGCGCTTCCAAAAGCTGTATGGAAAGGGTAGACAGCCTGGACGTGGTGAGCTTTAAATTTTCGCCGGTGCAGTTGCGCCAGTTTATCAAACCCCGGAAGGGAAATACGGCGCTGACCGACGATATCCTCTCGTTCCGCCACCGGTCATCCTTTACGCGGATCCTGCCGCTTTGCGGTAAAACGCGGAATGTGCTCGAAGGCGTATTGAACCACACGTATTCAGGCAGTTTTGAAAACATTTATATCAATGCGCAGACACAGATGCTGTTGCTGTACAGCCTCGACTGCATGCTTGGCGAAAAGGAAATAGATGTGGTGAACTGCAAGTTCCTCGCCAATGAAGCCGACCGCGAAAAGATCTCGAAAGCAAGAGAGATCCTGGTTGAACATATCGGCGAGCCGATCACCATTAAGGAACTCAGCCGCAAAGTGGCCATCAACGAATGCTACCTTAAAAAAGGGTTCAAGGAAATGTTCGGCACCACCGTATTCGATTTCTACCAGAGCCAGCGGATGGAACACGCCAAATATTTACTCTACGAAAAAGGGCTCAGCGTAACCGAAGTCTCGGTGCTGCTCGGCTATTCCTCCATCTCCCATTTCTCCACCGCGTTTAAAAAACATACAGGTCTCAAACCCTGTGAACTGCTGCGGTAAAAAAGACAAGCGTATCCCTGATTTCTTTTTTCACGAAGTAGTAATACCAGATTAGTTGATTGCCGTCAAGCAATAATACCCGGATTTTTAAGTTTTCAATTATCTGATTTGAAATTGGACGGATAAGTTTGTTTTTTTACTGCTGTAATTCGCCTGCGGCATTATTTTTGTCAAAGCATTGCAACAAATGCGTCAAACACTGGCTTTAGGTTTATTGGCAATTCATCTCTTCGGTAACACCGAACTGGGCCAGCTATTCAGGTTTCCCGCCCTGATACAGCACTTCCGGGAACATCACCGCAAGGATACATCCATTGGTTTTCTTGAGTTCCTGGTGATGCATTACGCCGGTGACGACGGAACGAAGGCCGACGACAATAAAGATGCGCAGCTCCCTTTTCACAACCCTGCGCATACCTCCCTCTCTGTTTTTTATTCACCCCTTGTAAAAGGTATGCCCGCGATTGCCATGGCGGTAGCGAAGTCACCTGACTATTGTACACCCCTGCAAAGCAGAACCTGTCCCAAGCACACCGAACGTATCCTTCAACCACCGCGGAACGTGTAGCCCCTCTTCCCCCGAGACTGAACCAATTAACAAGTTTTTTTCATTGGTTCAATTACAACCGGCTTCCGTGAGTTTACTATTTCGGTACCGAATCATTCACCGGGCTGGTCGAATTGAATTCAAAAACACATTATGGGAAAAAAAATGATTTTCAGGTTTGTCCTGTCAGGTGCCTGCGTCTCCCTGTTCCTGTTAGCCTGCCGTCATGAAATCCTGAATCCGGGAACAGGTTCCGGAGGCGGTGGCACCGGCGGAGGTGGCGGATTCCCGCCGCCGGCCAGTACCTGCAGCGCCGATACGGCCTATTTCGTAAACGACATCCTGCCCATCATTTCATCCAATTGCACGATGAGCGGCTGTCATGATAATATTACCCATGCCGAAGGGGTCAACCTGACCACCTATAATAATATTATCCGGTATGTAAGCCCGGGGAACGCGTCGGGGAGCAAACTCTACAAAGTAATCATCCGCACAGACAATGAACGGATGCCGCCCCCGCCACAACCCCCGCTCACCGCTGCGCAAAAAGCGTTGATCCAGAAATGGATCAGCCAGGGGGCGAAAAACAATAATTGTTCGGGGCGTTGCGATACGGCCGTATTTACCTATAGCGGCGCGGTGAAACCGATCATCGATAATAAATGCGTGGGTTGTCATAACCCGGCCAACCTGGGGGGCAATATCGACCTCTCGGTCTACACCGGGGTGAAGACCGTAGCCCAGAACGGCAAATTGTTTGGCTCGGTATCCCAGCAGGCAGGTTATTCACCCATGCCGAAGAACGCGGCAAAACTATCCGATTGCGAACTCACCCAGCTGCAGAAATGGATTGCGGCGGGTTCTTTAAACAATTAAATCTATGACAATGAAAACAGGCTTTTCCATCCTGGCTGTGTTGCTCAGCATGTTTTTACTTTATTCCTGTTATTACGACCATGAAGACCTGTTGTACGGAAATAACAATGGCCCCTGTACCGATACCACCGGAACGGTTTCCTATTCACAGAAAGTAATGCCGATCCTGCAGCAAAACTGCTACAACTGCCACACGGGCGGTTTTCCTTCGGGCGGGATCGTGATGGGCAGTTATAATGCCGATAAGGCCCTTGCGCAAAACGGAAAGTTGTATGGTTCGATCTCGCACATGGCCGGTTATGCCGCCATGCCGCAGGGGGCGCCTTCACTCAGCGCCTGCCGGATCGCGGTGATCAAAAAATGGATCGATGCGGGGATGCAAAATAATTAACCTGTAAACCACCTGGTATGAAATCAAAAAGAAAAAAAATCATCCGTTATACCCTGCTTTCATTGCTGGTGATCATCGCCGCCGCAGGCATCTACATTTACAAAGAGTACAACCGCCGGCACAAAGACACGGCGGCGCTGCGACCCGATTATATCCTGTCGGCCACGGAACTGATCCGGGCTTTTGAGCAAA
The DNA here is from genome assembly GCA_964399755.1 of uncultured Chitinophaga sp. GTDB lineage: Bacteria > Bacteroidota > Bacteroidia > Chitinophagales > Chitinophagaceae > JJ008. Next base: position 33,932 of record CAYNSL010000005.1, read on the forward strand.
ACGAGCAGCAATCCGGGAAAAAATATTCCGATAAGGTCATGCAGGTGAATGGCACCATCAAAGAAGTGAAACGGGATGAAAAGGGGTTTTATTCCGTGGCGCTGGGGGAACCCCGATCGCTTTCATCGGTTCGTTGCAGTATTGACAGCCTGCACAGCCGAGAAGCGGAAACGCTGAAAGAAGGCGCGACCGCAACCGTGAAAGGGATCTGCACCGGTTTTAACGCCGATGAACTGCTGGGATCGGATGTCATCCTTGTTCGCGGCGTCATCAAATCAACACAATAATCAATAATTACAAAAATGTATAGTATGAAAAAACTTTTTTTACCCGCGCTGGCATTGATCACCGGCCTGGCCGCTTCCGCCCAGAAATATTATACCAAGAGCGGTAAAATTGATTTCGATGCCACTTCGCCTTCCTCTCCCGAACGGGTGGAAGCCGTGAACCGCACCGCTACCTGCGTAATCGATACCAGAACGGGAGCGATGCAATTCGCCGTGCTGATGAAGGGCTTTGAATTTGAAAGGGCCCTGATGCAGGAACACTTTAACGAGAACTATGTCGAAAGCAATAAATATCCCAAAGCCGAATTCAGGGGCAGCATTACCGATAACAATAACGTGAATTATGAAAAAGACGGCACCTATCCCGTAAAAGTAAAAGGCCAGTTGTCCATTCATGGAGAAACAAAAGATGTGGAAACCACCGGGAAACTTGCCGTGCAGAACGGAAAGATCAATGCGACCGCGGAATTCAATGTATTGCTTGCCGACTACCGCATTTCCATACCCGGTCTGGTAGCTGATAAAGTAAGCAAAATGGCGAAGATCAGCGTAACCTGCCAGCTGGAATTACTTAAAAACTGATCCTCAAAATCAACACCATGAAAAAATCACTGGTACTTATCGCCTGTATACTCCCGGGCTTTTTTTCACAACTAAGCGTTTTGGCGCAGGATGTAGACCTGCTGAAACTGGTCGGTGACGAGAAGCCGAAAAAAGAACGTGTGAAATACGCGTTTAAATCTCCCCGCGTCATCAACAGCCATTCGATGGAATTCCTGAACCCCGGCACCATGGACCTGCGCATCCTGCACCGGTTCGGGCAGCTCAACCAGGGCTACAAGAATTTTTTCGGGCTCGACCAGGCCAGCATGCGGCTGGGTCTGGATTTCGGGATCTTTCAAAACCTGATGGCGGGGATCGGGCGCAGCACTTATAAAAAGGAACTGGACGCCTTTATCAAGTACGCTCCTATCCGGCAGTCGACAGGCCCCGGTCATTCGCCCGTTACCTTCGCCCTGGTTGCCGGCATCATGATGGATGGGATGCCCTGGGCCGATCCCGAGCGGCAGAATTTCTTTACGTCCCGGCTCGCCTATTCCTTCCAGGCCATTATCGGGCGCAAATTCAATGAGCAGTTCTCTTTACAGGTAACCCCCACCGTTATACACAAGAACCTGGTGCAGCTGCAAACCGATCTCAACGATGTGGTGGCCGTGGGTGTGGGGGGACGCCTGAAATTGTCAAAGCGTATTGCCTTTACCTGGGATTATTCGCAGGTGGTCAGGGGTATGCCCGACAGCGGGTATTATAACCCCCTGTCAGTCGGGTTTGATATTGAAACCGGCGGGCACGTTTTCCAGCTTCATTTTTCCAACGCCACGGGTATGAACGAACGGGCCTTTATCACCGAAACGACGGGACAGTGGGGCAGGGGTGATATCCGGTTCGGGTTTAACCTTTCGCGTGTGTTCCAGGTTAAAAAAAATAAAAGCGAAACAAAGAAATGGTAAATACCCGTTGATGACCGGACACCATTGAATTTTTTGGACGGGGCCCCGGTTACCGTGCCGGTTTTTCCGTGTAAACCTTAAATCAATGTTTATGAAAAAGTATTTAATATTGGCGGCGTTATCGGCAGGAGTGCTGCTGTTTTCACTGCTGAACGCGTGCCGGCACGAATTTTCAGGCGATCGCTGCGCTGCTGATCCCATTCACGTTACCCTGACCGTCACTGACGCGACCGCCAACCAGAACAACGGTTCGATCCGCGCTACGGCTATCGGGGGATCCGGATTTCAGTATAGCCTGAATGGCGCTCCCTTCCGGGACAGCGGCTATTTCGGCGGACTCCAGCCATTCCAGAATTACAATGTTGTAGTGAGGAATTCATGGGGATGCACCGATTCGGCGCATGCCTCCATCAATATATTCGATCCCTGCGCAGGCGCCAATATCATCGTCACCGCCACTAAAACAGATGCTTCGCCAAATCAAAACAACGGCAGCATCACGGCTATCGCGTCCGGAGGCAGCGGATTCACCTATAGTTTAAACAGCGGACCCTTCCAGTCTTCCGGTACATTTAATAACCTGGCGCCCGGCAATTATACCGTTACTGCGAAAACCCAGGATGGCTGCACCGGCGTAACTAACGTTACCATTGGGATCTATGATCCCTGTTCCGGAACAACAGTGGTGGTCACCGCCACAAAAGTTGATCCCACGGCCGGACAATCAAACGGATCCATTACCGCCAGCGCCACGGGGGGCAGCGGGTTCACCTACAGTTTGAACGGGGGCCCCTTCCAGGTCTCGGGTACATTCACCGGTCTCGCTGCAGGGAGCTATACGGTAACTGCAAAAAACTCCAACGGATGCACCGGCACCACGATTATCACCCTGGGAACGGCTAACCCCTGCGGTAGTGTGACCATCACCGTTACCCTGACCAAAGTGGATCCCACCTCCGGTCAGTCCAATGGATCTATTACGGCCACGGCCACGGGAGGTACCGGGTTTACCTACAGCCTGAACGGGGGGGCTTACCAGGCTTCCAATGTTTTCACCGGATTACCCGCGGGTACCTATACGGTAACCGCGAAAAGTTCCCTGGGTTGCCTGGGAACGGCACAGATTACGCTGACTGCCACGAACCCCTGCAGTACGATAAATATCACTATAACTACTGTCATTGTGGATTACACACCCTGCATCACGCCGGCCACGGGTAAAATAACTGTAACGGCTTCCGGCTCAACCGGGTTTACCTATAATCTCAACGGCGGGGCTTACCAGGCCAGCAATATCTTTTCCGGGTTGACGGCCGGTACTTATACCGTTGGGGTAAAAGACGTGAATGGCTGTACAAAAACCGCAACGGCAATCGTGGGAACAGTTCCGAAAGGTCCCTTGTTTACCAATGTACGGACCCTGATTTCTACGCGTTGCAGCGGCAGCTCCTGTCACCTGAACGGGCAAAATTCGGCAGGATATAATTTTGACAGCGACTGCAGTATCGTTACCTACTGGAACCAGATTTACCAGTCTACCGTAACCTATACTTTAACGCGGATGCCCAAGAGCCCGCAATCATTGCTGACGGCGGCGGAAAAACAGGTGATCACCAACTGGATAAACGCGGGACACCGGTATACGGATTAAATACATGGGTTTCCCGCTTATGTTAAATGAAAATCACTGGCACCGGTTTTTGCCGATCCGGTACTTTTGCGGGATGAAAAAAGCAGGTCTGTTACTGTTGGTTTCCGTCTTTCTTATCACAGCCGGTTCATTCACGCGCTGGCAGGGAAACGACGGTGACCTGCGTAAAAAGTATAGGCAGTCGCCTTCGCAATGGCCGCAACCCCTGGTGGAAAAAGGCGTGGCCTGGGCGGAACTGGGCCCGCTGCCGGTAAGCCCGGTATTAAAGCATAAAGATTCGCTGGAGACAATGATTGAATTGGGTAAGACACTTTTTTTTGATACGCGTCTCAGCGGATCGGGAAAAATTTCCTGCGCTACCTGCCACCAGCCCGAACTTTCCTGGACCGACGGGAAACCGAAATCGATCGGTCACGGGGGCGCGGTCAATAAACGCAATGCGCCCACGATACAGAACAGCTGGTTTTATGAAAGATTATTTTGGGACGGAAGGGCGCGCGACCTGCAGGACCAGGCTTTCGCCCCGATCAACAGCGAAACCGAAATGCACAGCGATATGCCGGAAGTGATGATGAAACTGCGGCGGTCCAACACCTATCCCGCGCTTTTCAAAAAAGCATTCGGCACCGAAGGGATCGACCCCGACCGCATGACAAAAGCCATCGCCACGTTCGAGGCAACGGTGGTCAGCGCCAAAAGCCGGTTCGACCTCTTCCTTGAAGGCAATCAATCGGCGATGAGCGGCCGCGAAATTCGCGGGCTGCATCTTTTCCGCACGAAGGCGGGATGCATGAACTGTCACCATGGCCCGCTGCTGACCGACAATCTTTTTCATCAAACCGGATTTTCGGGTACGGATGAGGGTTATTACAAGGTATCGCATCGCGAAGAAGACCGCGGTCGTTTTAAAACGCCTTCCCTGCGGGATGTGCTGCATACCGGTCCCTGGATGCACGACGGGCAGGTAAGCGATCTCCGGGAAATCATTGAAAACCACGGGCGGGGGCCGGCGGGGTATAAAGACCCCCTGTTAAAACCAAGGTGCTTATCGCCGCGGGAAATAAAGGACCTGCTGGCCTTTCTCGCTGCCATTTCAAGCCCGCCCATGCCCTTTGAAAAACCCCGGCTGCCGGATTAGTATCCCACCGGATTTCCGGGTATATTTGCGGTTCCTTATCACGAAAAAAAAGAAAATGAAAAAAACTTTCCTTGCCCTGGCATGTATTTGCATCGCAACCCTGCTCCGGGCCCAGCCCCCTGCCGGTGATGCCAAACCCGGCGATTGGTATGGCGAAAAAGTGGAAGCCGCCGGCGCTGTTAATATCAATGATGTGGTATCCAAAATGAAGGACGGCGCGGATATTACCACCACGAAGATCATCGCGAAGATCACGGAAGTGTGTCCCAAGAAAGGCTGCTGGCTGAAACTTGAATTAAATGACGGGCAGTCGGCCATGGTGAAGATGAAGGACTACGGTTTCTTCCTCCCCCTCGCGGCGAAGGGAAAAACCGTAGTGATCGACGGTGAAATCGCGCTGAAGACAACTTCGGTGGCCGAACTGAAACACTATGCCGAAGACGCCAAAAAATCAAAAGAAGAAATTGATGCGATCACGCAACCCGAAAAAGAAGTGCGGGTAACGGCCAAAGGAATTCTCGTAGTAGAAGGAAAATAAAAATAATTATAAGAACTGCTGAAACGGTTTTACAGGTAAGTAAAACCGTTTTTATTTTTTACTGATGCAAATCAGGAAGCCACCTGACAGATCAACGGGAGGCTGTCATTTTTTTGTAAAAGAAAATTCATGACGCATTTCATGACATCTCGGTGATAAAACTCCATCATCGCTGATCAACCTTTGCGGGGAATCAGTCATGATATGAAAAAGACCACTGCTATTTGCCTGTCGATCCTGCTTTCGGTGATCGCCTCCGCCCAACAAGACACCCTGTTTCATAAAACGCTCGATGAAGTGGTGGTAACCGCCACCCGTACCGAACGAAAACTCGGCAATGTGGCCGTGCCGGTGCGCCTGATCGACCAGCAAACCATCCGGCAGGCGGGTTCACTGCGGCTGAAAGACATCCTGCAGGAACAAAGCGGTCTTTATATTACCAATGGCTTCGGCGCGGGCGTGCAGTTACAGGGCCTCAACCCGGATTATACCCTGATCCTGGTGGACGGAGAACCGCTGGTGGGCAGAACCGCCGGCGTGCTCGACCTGAACCGCATCACGGCGGGCAATATCCGCAAAATCGAAATCGTCAAGGGACCTTCTTCCAGCCTCTACGGATCGGAAGCCATGGCCGGCGTGATCAACATCATTACTGACCGCAGTTTTAAGAAAAGTCTCATGGCCGGGCTCCGCTACGGGTTTGGCAATCCTGATTTCGGCTGGGCGGCACCGGTAGGATCTAATACTTTCAAAAGCGGCGATTTTAACCTCGAAGGAGCTGTGACCGCCGGTAAAACGGGTCTGCGTTTCTTCAGCAATGCCTATTACCTCGACGGGATCAGTTTCCGTCCCTTTTCCACAGACCGGGTGCCGCAACCCATCTGGCGGCTTACCAACGGTTTTCAATTGAATTACCCGTTTTCCCAAAAAACAAAATTCACCCTTTCGGTCAGGCAAACCTGGGACCATATCAAACAGGAATTCGCCGTCGCCAATAACGGATCGGTTACCAATTCATATGGCCGTGAAGCCAACAGCGATATCAATATCAACCCTGTGCTAACGCACCGTTTCAGCAAAAAAATTAATTCCACGCTGCGGCTTTACGCCACGCGGTATAATGGTTCGCAACGGCTGCATTTTAAAGAAGTGCCCGACAGCAGTTATACCGATGAATTCAAACAGCATTTTTACCGCGCCGAAAACCAGACCGATATTAACTGGGATAAAATGACCCTGACGGCCGGCGCCGGGTACACGATTGATGAAGCCCAGTCTACCCGCTACGACAATGTAAACAGCCACAAACAAAACACGATACTGTATGGATTCGTGCAACACGAGTGGCGCCTCGCTGAGAAAATAACCCTGATCGGCGGCCTGCGTTATGACGACAATAAACTATTCGCTGCCGCTTTCAGTCCCAAGCTCGCCGCAAGGGTCCGTGTCTCCCCGAAATTATTCCTGAACGCCTCGGTGGGCCGGGGTTTCAAAGCGCCCGATTTCCGGCAGCTCTATCTCAACTTTACCAATAATGCCGCCGGCGGTTATTCCGTTTTCGGAAGCATCGATGCCGTGAAGATCATCACCGAATGGCAGCGGCAGGGCCTGATTGCCGAGCTCAAGGATGATTTCAGCAGGCTCCGCGAACTGAAGCCTGAATTTTCAACGGGTATCAACGCGGGGGGCACCTATTATTATTCGGACAGGCTGACCCTGCAGTTCAATTTCTTCCGGAATGATATCGAAGAACTGATCGACGCACGGCAGGTGGCCACGAAATCAAACGGCGCGCAGATATTCAGTTATATCAATATCAAAAACGCTTATACGCAGGGCGCCGAACTGGAACTGAACTGGCGCCCCCTCCGGTTTTTAAAAATTACATCGGGCTATCAATACCTGCAAACGGCCGACAAGGACGAACTACGCCATGTGAAGGAAGGCAAAGCGTATACCCGCGACGCCAACGGGTACAGCCGGGTGCTGACCCGCGGCGAATATGCCGGTCTTCCCAACCGCAGTCGGCATATGGCCAACCTGAAATGCACCTTTGAAAACACGCATGATTTTTTTGCCACGGCGCGATTGTCGTACCGCAGCCGCTGGGCGGTGGCCGACCGCGACGGGAACGGCGTATATAATAACCAGGATGAATTCGCCAATGGCTTCGCGCTGGTGAATATCTCGGCCGGGAAAAAATTAAAGAACGGCATCCGGCTCAGCGCGGGTATGGAAAATGTTTTTAATTACCGCGACATCAATTACCTGCCCAACCTCCCCGGAAGAAACCTCTACCTGGGTGCGCAATTCAACTTCATCAACAGTAAATAATATTCCGTAAATAAAACAGAACAACAATGACAAATCGAATCTTAGTGACAGCCGTTTCAGCGATACTGGTTTTCACATCCTGTAAAAAAGACAATACAATTACACAGCCGGTCAACCCCAATGCTTTTTCGGTGACCAGCATCGGGAAGATCACTACCGTAAAAAACCTTCCCGCCGATACCATCATCGGCATCGCGGGAACCGGGCAGCCTTTCGGGGCGGGGATTTATTCCTTTTTCAGCCTGGAAACCGGCAGGTGGATCGCCAACAGTGATTCCGCCACGACCAAATGGGACCTCGCTTTTTCGGGGACAACCATCCGTGTCAATAACGCGACGGGCGGACCCGGCAATGGCGGCGCCTTTGTATTCATAGGTACTTTCGACGCACTGAACGCGGTACCTGCCGATTCAGTATTCCGTGTCGACAACCATCCCGTTTCCTATGCCATCACGAAGGGTTCGGGGAAAGGCTGGTATAATTATGACGGCGCGAATAACCTGCTTACGCCCATTCCGGGCCGGGTGATGGTGATCCGTACTGCCAGCGGAAAATATGCCAAGGTGGAGATCCTGAATTATTATAAAGGAGGCGTAACGCCTTCGGCCACGGCTTCAGACGATGTAAAGATCAACGAGCAGCGGTACTATACTTTCCGGTATACCTACCAGCCAAACGGCTCGACCTCATTCTGATGAACCTGGTCAACCGGGGCCTGGAAATTCATGGAATATAACATGAATTTTCAGGCCTTTCTTTTGGCGTAAGCCCCGGGGCTTTTCCGTAACTTTGCCCCCATTTTAAAAGGGCTATGCCAGACAGGTATAAAGAATATAAGTCGCTGAACCTGCCTGTTTTTGAACAGGAAATACTTGCTCAATGGGCTGAAAAACAAGCTTTTGAGAAGAGCGTATCCCTGCGGGCAGGAGCACCATCTTTCGTTTTTTACGAAGGCCCGCCCAGCGCCAACGGTATGCCCGGCATCCACCATGTGATCTCCCGTACCCTCAAAGACCTGGTTTGCCGCTACAAGACCATGAAAGGATTCCAGGTAAAACGAAAAGGAGGCTGGGATACCCATGGTTTACCGATCGAACTGGGCGTGGAGAAAGAACTTGGCATCACCAAGGAAGATATCGGTAAAAAAATTTCCGTAGAAGAATATAACCGCAAGTGCCGCGAAGCGGTGCTGCGTTATAAAGACAAATGGGACGAGATCACCCGCAAGATGGGATACTGGGTAGACCTGAACGATCCGTATATCACGTTCAGGAACGAATACATCGAAACACTCTGGTGGCTGCTGAGCGAGCTGTATAAAAAGGGTTTGCTTTATGAAAGCGTGAGCATACAGCCCTATTCGCCTGCGGCGGGAACGGGACTGAGCTCGCATGAACTGAACCAGCCCGGCACATATAAAGATGTAAAAGACACGAGCTGCGTGGCGATGTTCAAAGCCATTCGCAATGAAAAAAGTGAATTCCTGTTTAAGGCGATCGGCGACTCCAGGTTACCGGCTCCGAACGCCGAACTCTTTTTCCTGGCCTGGACTACCACGCCATGGACACTGCCTTCCAACCTGGGATTGACGGTTGGCGGGAATATAGATTATGCACTTGTACGATCATTCAACCCGTATACGCATTTGCCCATTCACGTCATCCTCGCAAAATCTTTAGTGAATAAATATTTTAAAGAGGAAGGCAAAGACGGGGATTTTGAAAATTATACCGACAAATCGAAGATCATTCCCTGGACGATACTGACCGAATGCAAAGGCGCATTACTGGAAGAATGCCGTTATGAACAGCTGCTTCCCTATGAAGCAAACAGCGCTGCGAACAGCGGCGGTGATCCGTTCCGTGTGCTGCTGGGTGATTTCGTCACCACCGAAGACGGCACGGGCATCGTGCATACGGCCCCGGCTTTCGGCGCCGATGACTTTAAAGTGGGAAAAAAATATGGCATCGGTATCCTGACCATGGTGGACCGCGAAGGGAAATTCGTGGAAGGGTTGGGAGAATTCAGCAACCGGTATGTAAAGAATTATAAAGACGATCCCGGTTATGTTGACGTGAATGTGGACATAGCCGTTAAACTGAAAAAAGAAAACCGCGCTTTCAAGGTGGAGAAATACGAACACAGTTACCCGCATTGCTGGCGCACGGATAAACCGGTATTGTATTACCCGCTGGATGCCTGGTTCATCAAAACCACGGCGCTGAAAGACCGGATGGTTGAATTGAATAAGACCATCAACTGGAAACCCAAATCCACCGGCGATGGACGATTTGGCAACTGGCTCGAGAATATGGTGGACTGGAACCTCAGCCGCAGCCGTTTCTGGGGAACACCCCTGCCGATCTGGAAGAGCGAAGACGGAAAAGAAGAAATTTGTATCGGTTCCATTGAAGAGTTGAAAGCGGAAGCTGCGAAAGCCGACAGCAGTTTAGGACTTGCCAACAGCGCAAAGCTCACAGCAGGCAACCTGGATCTCCACAAACCCTTTGTCGACGACATCATCCTGGTTAGCCCTTCGGGCCAGCCGATGAAACGGGTGCCCGACCTGATCGATGTCTGGTTCGACAGCGGCGCCATGCCTTATGCGCAATGGCATTTCCCTTTTGAGAACAAGGAGGTTTTCCGGGAAAGTTTTCCCGCCGATTTCATCGCCGAAGGAGTTGACCAGACCCGCGGCTGGTTCTATACCCTTCATGCCATCGCCGCCCTTGTTTTTGATTCGGTGGCTTATAAGACCTGCGTATCGAACGGGCTGGTGCTGGATAAGAACGGGAACAAGATGAGCAAACGCCTTGGCAACGTGGTCGATCCGTTCAAAACGATCGAAACCTATGGCGCCGACGCGACGCGATGGTATCTCATCACCAATGCTTCTCCCTGGGACAATATGAAATTCGACCTCGACGGGATCCGGGAAGTGCAGCGTAAATTTTTTGGTACGCTCTATAACACCTACCAGTTCTTCGCGCTTTATGCCAATGTGGACGGTTTCGCCTTCAAAGAAAAATATATCCCCGCCGCCGAAAGACCCGAGATCGACCGCTGGATCCTTTCTTCCCTGCATACGCTGGTGAAGAAAGTGAATGCGTTCATGGATGATTATGAACCCACGCAGGCGGGCCGGCTGATCGAGGATTTTCTCGATAGCCAGCTGAGCAACTGGTATGTGCGGCTCTGCCGCCGCCGTTTCTGGAAAGGCGAATATGAAAAGGATAAGATCTGCGCTTACCAGACCCTCTATGAATGTCTTGAAACGCTGACCCGGCTGATCGCACCGGTATCGCCGTTTTTCAGCGATGCCGTTTTTCAGAACCTGAATAATGTGACCGGGCGCTTCGCGGTGGATTCGGTGCATCACGCGGATTTTCCTGTAGCCGATGATTCCCTGATCGATGAAGCGCTGGAAGAAAGGATGCAACTGGCACAGGACGCCTCTTCGCTGGTATTATCACTGCGGAAAAAAGTAAATATCAAAGTAAGACAGCCCCTTCAGAAAGTGCTGATCCCGGTATTAAACGCTTCCATGCAGGCGCAATTGCAGCGCGTGGAAGAACTGGTACGCGCGGAAGTGAATGTGAAAGAGATCGAATATTTGAGTCCCGACAACCGCTTTATCCGGAAAAAGATCAAACCCAATTTCATAGCCCTGGGCAAAAAACTTGGTTCGAAAATGAAAGCGGTCACGGCCGCGCTGGCCGCCTTTACCCAGGAAGATATCGCCCTGTTGGAAAAAGAGGGTCAATATAATTTGCCGGTTGATGGCGAACCTGTAATATTACAGATTGCGGATGTCGAGATCAGCAGTGAGGATATTCCGGGCTGGACGGTCGCCAACAAGGGAAGTCTAACGGTGGCGCTGGATGTAACCGTTACCCCCGAACTGGAAGCCGAAGGAAATGCCCGCGAATTCGTGAACCGGATCCAGAAGATCCGCAAGGACAATGGGTTTGAACTGACCGACCGGATCGAGGTAAAAGTATCCGCCGGCAATGGTTTAAAAGATTCGCTGGCTCGCTTTAAAGACTATATTTGCGCCGAAATTCTGGCCGACAGGCTTGAATTTGTGCCGGAAATCAAGGATGGCTCGGCAATAGATATCAACGATGTTTCACTAAATGTGATTGTTTTAAAAAAAGGGTAATTTATGGCAAAAAAGAAACCTGTCCGCCCTTCCGGCGGAAAAAAGGCTCCTAAAAAAGCCGCCAAACCCGCCCCCAAAGCTGCCGCTAAAAAACCGGCAGTAAAGAAAACTGTGAAGAAATCAGCACCCAGGCCCGTCGCTAAGAAAAAAGCAAAACCGGCCCCTAAAAAACCGGCCAAACCCGTTGCAAAGAAACCCGCGCCCAAACCCGCCAAACCCGCTGCCAAACCGGAAGTAAAAGCTTCCAAACCGGCCGCCCCGGTGGTGGCGGCTGTTCCGAAAAAGCCGGGTTCCGTGGATCCCAAATCGCTGGTGTCCATCAAGCCGAAAGTGCAGCCGGTGATCAAGAAAGAGCCTCCCAAACCGGCCAAGATCGTGATCCCGAAAACCACAACCAAAAGCTCGGTAAAATACGAACCCGAGTTTACCAAATCGATACTCGACATGCAGCACGCCTCGCAGCAATCAGGACCCACCATGCGTTATTCAGATGCCGACCTCGCCGAATTTCGCGAGATCATACAGAAAAAACTGGATGCGGCCAAAAAGGAACTGGCCTACCTGCAGGGACTGATCACCCGTAAGGACGAAGGCGGAGATATGGACGAGGCCCGCTATATGACCATGGAAGACGGCAGCGTGAGTATGGAAAGGGAACAACTCAGCCAGATGGCCAGCCGCCAGATCACCTTCATCGATCACCTCGAAAAAGCAATGATGCGGATCGAGAACAAGACCTATGGCATTTGCCGGGTTACGGGCAGGCTGATCGATAAGGCCAGGCTCCGCGCCGTTCCGCATGCCACACTGAGCATCGAGGCGAAACAGATGATGAATAAGTAGATCAGTATATAAGTAAATAAGTAAATAAGTAGATAAGTTTATAAGTAAATAGGGTATATAAGTCAGTCTCCCTGCTTATATACCCTATTTAATTCTGTTGCTTCCTTACTTATATACTTATTTACTTATTCTACTAATTACTTATTTCTTCTTCTTCAAAAACACCTGAAAGCCCGCGCCCATCTGGAAACCGTGGTTGTTGAATGTGGTGGTCGTTTCATTTTCCAGTGTCTCATCCACCGAACCGTCGTTGCCGTTGTCGCGACGGGAGGTACGTTTGAACGTATTTTTATTATGGGAATAGGTATACCCGATATAAAAATCGAGCCCGGTATAACTGCCGACCATTTTGGTGAAACCGGCCGTCAGCGTTGCGTTGAAAAATGAACCGCTGGTTGAATTGCCGTCATAAGTAAGCTTGTAGGCGTTGGCCCCGGATCCCCCGTAAAAAAATCCTTCCGTTTTCAGGTTGCTCAGGCCACCATTCAGGCTTAGCTGGCCAAAGGGCAACAGGGAACCGGAATGCCCCAGGTATTGCCTGACGAATCCGCCCAGACCGAAATTTGTGCCGTTTACCTTATCGCTCTGGTAGGTGCTGCCATTTTGTTCATAGGTGGTCTTGTTACCAGTGGGATTGATATTAAGGGATGCGCCGAGCGCCGTTTTTTCGGATAAAAACCAACCCATGGAAGGCTGGATCGTGACCGCGTAACTGGTGATCCGGGATGTATTGCTGCCGATCGATGTAACCGTTATATCGGCATTGCCGGAATTGATCACAATACTCCCGACCGATGCGCCGACCATCCGGTCGCCTTTGCCGAATTGCGCGAAAACCACCCCGGCCGGAAACAGGAAAACAGCAATGAAAAAGCCCCGGATTTTCTTCATAAAATTTCAATTGGTTATCCGACAAATATAACCCTTCAGGGTATACCGGCCATCCCGGTTTTTTTTCCCGGATCACCGGGATTTTGGTTTTTTCCCACTACCTTTAAAATCTCTTGGTGAAGCGGAAAATTCCCTTTACTTTTAAAACCGAAACTAATTAATACAGCCAAATCAAAACGCTATGAGAAAGTTCAGACTTCTTTCACTGCTGCTTTTAGCTTTCAGCTTTATTCTCGTTAATTGTACCAAGGAAGGCCCCGAAGGTCCTGCCGGCGCAACCGGTGCGCAAGGTCCTACCGGAGCTACCGGCGCAACCGGTCCCCAGGGTCCCCAGGGTCCCTCTGGTCCTGCCGGTCCCCAGGGTCCGATCGGCCCTACCGGAACGGCCAATGTCATTTACGGTTCCTGGATTTCTGAACCCGCCAACTGGGGCGCCGATACGGTTATGTTATCTGTAAACGGCGGCACTGCAAAGAGATTTATCGTGGCTTGTCCGAACCTTTCCCAGACCATTCTCGACCAGGGTGTGATCCTCTGTTACATGCGCGGCGGCGTTACGAGTAATAACCCCGTTGTGCTGGCTCAGTTGTTCCCTTCTCCGGCCCCGGCTCCGAACAATTTACTATCGGTTGATTACAGGGCTACCTTAAATAAAATAACCTATATTTTCTACCTGCCCCTCAACGCCTATGCGCCCATACCGTTTACCAACCTGAACGGCGGTACGGCTGCCTTCCGTTATATCCTGATCCCGGGCGGTCTTGCCGGCCGTGGAGTTAATGGTGGTGTAGGTGGTACCGGTTATTCGGAAGACCAGATAAGGGCCATGTCGTATAGCGAAGTCTGCAGGCTGTTTAGTGTTCCTGAATAAATAATATTGCTGCATAACAGAAGCCGCCCGGAACCGGGCGGCTTTTTTGTAACCGCTCCTGTCATTTCTTTCTTACCTTGTACACCCAAAAATCAGGGGATGAAAAAAAGCTGCTTAACCATCGTCATATTCATTTTTACCTGCACCGTTTTCGCACAGCCGCGTGTACTGTCGGGCCCCATGCTCGGCCCGGTGGAACTCCGTGATGCCAAAGTATGGGTGGAGGTTTCACCCGAAGTGAAATCGGTAACGCTGCAGTACAATAAATCCGGTGATCCGAAATCAAAAACCATAGCTTACAGGGGAGAGCTGGGCAACGAATTCAATCCCCTTCAGTTTACGATCGGCGGACTGGATGTTAATACTACCTATCAGTATAAGATATGGATCAATGGCAAAGCCACGACCGCCGGGGGCCAGTTTACTACCAAGGATCTCTGGCAATGGCGCAAACCCGCTCCTGATTTCAGTTTCCTCACAGGATCCTGCGCCTATTTCAATCAACCGGAATATGACCGGCCCGGAAAACCTTATGGCGGTGATTCCTCCATCTTTGAAACGATGGCAAAGGAAAAAGCCGCTTTCATGTTATGGCTGGGCGATGAATGGTATACACGCGAAGTGGATTATTACAGCGAATGGGGTTTGTGGTACCGCGCCCGGCACGACCGCGCCCTGCCCGTGCTGCAGAACTTCTGGAAATCCATGCCGCAACTGGCCATGTGGGACGATCACGATTACGGTCCCAATGATATCGGGAAAAATTACATCCTCAAAAATACCAGCCGCGAGATCTGGAAGAAATACTGGTGCAACCCCTCATACGGAGAAAAGGGCGAAGGCACTTATACGATGACGAGCTGGGGCGACGCCGATATTTTTCTGACCGACGACCGCTGGTGGCGCAGCGCCGACAGAACCCGTGATTCGGTGGACGGATTTCCCAATCCCGAAAAGGAAATGCTGGGGGCGCAGCAGATGGAATGGCTGAAAAATTCCCTGCTGTACAGTACGGCCACATTCAAGATCGTGGCCATGGGCAGCCAGGTGCTCAACCCGGTCTCTCCCTTTGACAAATGGTCGGAATTCCCGGTGGAATACCAGGAATTCATGGACTTTATCCGGGATAACAATATCAGCGGCGTGGTATTTCTCACCGGCGACCGGCACCACAGCGAGATCATCAAAGTGGAGCGCCCCGGTACTTATGCACTTTACGATATCACGGTATCACCGCTTACCTCGGGCACGCATGTGTTCGGCGGGGCCGAGGCAAAGAATCCCTACCGGGTGCTGGGGATCGACCAGAAACAGAATTATGCGAAATTTTCTTTCAGCGGGAATAGAAACGAAAGAATACTAACCGTAGATTTTTTCGGTGTAAAGGGAGATAAATTGGGCACCTGGAGCATCAGCGAAAAAGAATTGAAAAAACCATAAAACTGCATCATGAAAAAATTAATTTGTATCGCTGCGGCGGCGACCTTCCTGCTCGTTTCCTGTAAAGACAAAAAATCGAAACAGGACGACCAGCCTGCCCCCGATAACAGGACCGGTTATGCGCAGGATTCGGCGGATATCCATGCCACGGTAATTTCTTTTTATACCTGGTACAGTACGAATTATTCCAAATTCAACGCTTACGACCTGTACAGCGGCGTGAAAAAAGCAGACGAACCCCCGTACAAAATCAACTGGGACGTGGTGGACAAATACCAGCAGTTTATCAGGGATTCTGTGCACTGGCTGGGAGCGGCTTTCCTGCAGAACCAGCAAATTCTTTTCAAAAAAGCCGATTCCGCGTTTAAAGTGGATGTGGCCGATGATGTTCCCTATTATTTCGATTACGACTGGTACACCAACACGCAGGAAGACCCGGCCTACCTGCTGGAGGAAATGAACAAGACTAAATTATGGACTATAAAAGTGAACGGCGACGAGGCCACGGTTGACATCAAAGGGTTTGACCAGAACGGGACGCAGGCCCCCTCCAATGTCATCAACCTGGTTATGAAAAAAGAGAACGGGAAATGGACCATCGCAAAGATCGGGAACGACTGAAAATATTATTCCACAGGAACTGCAGGTTCCCCTGAACGCGCTCACCACTCGCGGTTCACAGCTCAAAGCCTCATGTATGACCATTCATTTCGGATACGAAAAATCAAAAGTACTGCAGGCCCTGCGCTATCATTTCATCAGCCGGCCTGAGATACGGATCATGCTGATCATGGTCAACGTGTTCGCTATCGCTTCGATCATTTTTTACGCCCTGAAAAAGGTAACACCCATCGCTTTTTTAGTGGGTTCATTTATGTGGATGCTGCTGATGGTCAGCTTCTGGTTTATACTGCCAGCCCTGGTGTACCGGCGGGCGATCACGTTCAGGCACGAATTCAGCATGGACTTTGAAGCCGACGGGTTTACCCTCCGGCATGAAAAAGGTTCCAAATCCTGGTCCTGGAAAGCATTGAGCCATTACGTGGAGAGCCCGCATTTTTTTCACCTGTATTTCGATAACCGTTCGTTCATACTGGTTCCGAAAAGCGGTTGCAAAGACAGTGATGAAATAGCGGAACTGCGAAACAGGATCAGGGAAAATGTGCGGAAGGGGAGATGAGGATCAGAGTTCTTTTTCCATGACGCAGTGGGGTATCGTTACTTCGGTGAATTCACCCCCGGCTACCTTGTAGCCCATTTTTTCATAAAACCCGATCGCGTTTTTGCGGGCATGCATGGATAAGATTTTGTACCCGCGGTCGCGGGCCAGGTTTTCCGCGAAGTTCATCAGCGCCCGACCGATGCCCTTGCCCTGCAGGTCGTTAAGTACCGCCATCTGGCGCAGGCGCACGGTGTTTGGGTTTTCTTCCACCAGCATACAGCAACCCAGCATGTGTTCGTCGTCAAAAGCCCCGATCAGCATATTGTCTTTTTCGCTGTCCAGTTCTTCCTGCGTGAAGCCCAGCCCGAGGGGTTTGCGCAAAATATCATCCCGCAGCTTGACCATCTGCTGGTATTCGGGACTGCCGTGATCGATAATTTTCAGCGCCATAACCTGTTCCTTGTTCCGTGAAATACGCCCGGGGGGAGCGTATGCGGACAAAATACAAATAACTTACTATATGGCCAACCGATTCCAACGTTATTTTCATGGGTTATAAGAGCATCATACAGGCTGCTATTACTTCGTTTTCAATTAATTGAACCAAAACCGGAAAAATGCCGCTTTCCGATGCTGATTAGTTCAAAAAGTATATTTTTGCAGCCAACAAATAAAACTTTACGAACATGTCAGACATTGCATCAAGAGTAAAAAAGATCATCGTTGATAAACTGGGTGTGGATGAAGCAGAAGTAACCAATGAGGCTTCCTTTACCAATGACCTGGGCGCCGATTCACTGGATACGGTAGAACTGATCATGGAATTCGAAAAAGAATTCAACATCTCCATCCCGGATGAGCAGGCCGAAACCATCACTACGGTTGGCCAGGCCGTATCTTACCTGGAAGAACACGCCAAATAAAGCCTGAACCGCAATACACCGGGACGGCATGACTGCACCCGGTACCGGCAAAAAAATACTTAATACCGCCTTCTAACCGTTCTTACGCAGGGAAGGCGGTATTTATGTTGTACGGGTCCGGGCGGAAATAAAGGGATTGATTATATTACGGTAAACTGAATTATCTTACTGCATATGGAATTAAAACGGGTTGTTGTTACGGGCATGGGCGCCATTACACCGCTGGGAAATAACCTGGCCGATTACTGGAACGGGTTGATCAGTGGTGTGTCGGGTGCCGACATGATCACGCAGTTCGACGCCTCGAAGTTCCGGACCAAATTCGCCTGCGAGGTCAAGGGTTTTGAACCCACCCAGTTCCTCGACCGTAAAGAAGCCCGTAAGATCGACCGCTTTACACAATTTGCGCTGGTGGTGAGCGACCAGGCCATGGCTGATGCCGGTCTGAACAAGGACAATATCAATCCCGAAAGGATCGGCGTGGTATTCGCCAGCGGCATCGGGGGGCTGATCACCTTCCAGAATGAAGTCACCGATTTCGCGAAAGGCGACGGCACGCCGCGGTTCAATCCTTTTTTCATTCCCAAGATGATCCTCGATATTGCCGCGGGACAGATCAGCATGCGGCATAACCTGCGCGGTCCCAATTTCGCCGTGGTCAGCGCCTGCGCCAGCAGCACCAACGCCATGATGGAGGCGTATAATTTATTACGACTGGGCAAGGCCGATATCATTCTCACCGGCGGCAGTGAAGCCGTGATCAGTGAAGCCGGCGTGGGGGGCTTTAACGCGATGAAAGCAATGAGCGAAAGAAACGACGATCCCAAAACAGCCAGCCGTCCTTATGATAAGGACCGCGATGGTTTTGTGATGGGAGAGGCTTCCGGGATCGTAGTGCTGGAAGAACTGGAACATGCCAGGGCCAGGGGCGCTAAAATCTATTGCGAACTGGCCGGTGCCGGCGCCACCGCCGACGCCCACCATATCACAGCTCCCCATCCCGAAGGACTGGGCGCAAAAAATGTGATGCTTGCCGCCCTGGAAGATGCGGGGATGCGACCCGATGAGATTGATTATATTAATACACACGGCACTTCCACGCCCATCGGCGACGGCGCCGAAGTAAAAGCCATCACGCAGGTATTCGGGGAACACGCGTATAAACTCAATATCAGCGCCACCAAATCCATGACCGGGCATTGCCTCGGCGCGGCCGGTGTTATCGAAGCCATTGCCAGTATCAAGGCCGTGGTGCATGATATCGTACCGCCCACCATCAACCATTTTACCGATGATCCCGAACTGGATCCCGGGCTGAATTTCACCTTTAATAAAGCGCAGCACCGCACCGTTCGCGCCGCCCTCAGCAACACTTTCGGCTTTGGCGGTCACAACGCCTGCGTGATTGTGAAAAAGTATCAGCCCTGATTCGGATTTTTTTTGTAGCTTGATTGCCGTGGATCTGCTGAAAAACCTATTTAGCAAACAGACCGGTTCCTCTTTTAAAAAAGAACTCAAAAATATCCTGGGCTTCAAACCCGGGAATACGGCTTTATACCGCACAGCCCTGACGCACCGGTCGGTACGCGATGGCGCCGATGAAAACAACGAGCGCCTGGAATACCTGGGCGATGCCGTGCTCAGCGCCCTGATCGCCGATTACCTTTTCAAACGCTATCCTTACCGCGAAGAAGGCTTTCTTACCGAAATGCGGAGCAAGATGGTGAACCGCCAGCAGCTCAACGAAATTGCCGTCAGGATGGGATTGAAGAAAGTAACCGTTTATAACAAGATGGACGGCTCGCTGAAAGTGAGCCAGATCTTCGGCAACACCCTCGAAGCACTGGTAGGGGCCATCTATCTCGACCAGGGATATAAAAAAGCGGCTAAATGGGTGCAGGAATGCATCATTATTCCGCATATGTTCATGGACGACCTGGAGATCCTGGAGATCAACCACAAAAACAAACTCTACGGCTGGGCCAATAAGAACGGGAAATTGCTGGAATTCGAAACCCTGAACGAAAAACTAGAAAACGGGCGAAGATTATTTACCGTGGCCGCCGTACTCGACGGGGAAAATATCGCCGAAGGAAAAGCCTACAATAAAAAAGATGCCTCGCAGATCGCCGCGCAGGTGGCTGTTGAAAAACTGGGGATCATCAATGCCGATTCTCCCGGAGAAGAGATTTGAGATAGGAGTCTTTAGTTAGGAGTTCGGAGTCTTACAAAATTAATCGCGACCTGTGTTTTTT
>CAYNSL010000006.1:0-5715 GCA_964399755.1 uncultured Chitinophaga sp.
GCGTCGCACACTTCAGCGTCCTGTTCGCTGCTCAGCCATCTCGCCTTGATGAGACGGGGCCTGACATTTACACGATCGCCAGGATATCCGATTCACGCATGATCAGGAAATCTTCGCCGTCGATCTGGATCTCGGTGCCCGCATATTTGCCGTAAAGCACCGTGTCACCTGTTTTTACGGTAACCGGTTCGTCTTTTTTACCGGGGCCTGCGGCGATTACGATGCCGCGCTGGGGTTTTTCCTTAGCGGTGTCGGGGATGATGATACCGCCGGCCGTCTTTTCTTCTGCTGCGGCCGCTCTTACAATTACCCTGTCATGAAGCGGGGTAACATTCACTTTTTTAGCCATAGTTGTATTGATTTTGAGTTTATTGAAAAGGGTGTCCCTTTTGGATTTGGGACCGCAAAGGTACAGGAAATAACATGCCAGCCCCTTTAAACGGAAAAAATTTCCTGTCAGGCCTGTCAGAATTTCACCTGCTGTATTATTGGTGGAAACTGAACTTACAGTATGTCAGTAATAATCGATCTGTAGTTTGAACTTTCCCCCAACCGGCTAAATCGCGTTTTTATACATAATAACGCAATTCCCGCTTTCTTCAGGAAACGGCCTATTTAAAATGGGGCTAAAAGGACCTCGTCAGCACCTTGCTGAACATCATTACCGGCAAAATAGTTAACAGCCTACGACTAATTTTCCCCACCCGGAATTTCGCCCTTATTCTGACGTAATTTTAGTAATTACGCTTTATCCTGATTTCTTCAATCTTCTCCGCTAAACCCGGTATTATGAAACTGAAAAACTACCCCCCAACCAGCCTGTCAGAAAGCAAAGCCCCTTACCTGGTTTTATTACTGGTATTTTTAGTCCTGCAGCAAACCCTGCAGGCCCAGCAATACGTAACGCGTGAATTCATCCGACCGGTACGGGGAGCCCTGATAAATTTTAAACAGTTATCAAAACTGGAGGCGCTCCAGCCCAGACCCGTTTTGCCTGTCGCGGGAAAATTGCCTAATGAACATGAAGAGGAATACCAGGAGCCATACAGTCCCGTTTCGCCTCCCCCGGCGGAAAATATTATCCTGAACCGCACTACGGTCACATCCCCCTCACCGGTTCAGACCTATGAGGGAGCGCCGGATGCCGCGCAATTCGGCAGCGGAACCTGGACCATTCCACCCGATACCTACGGGGCGGTAGGACTGGATAAGGTCTTTGTCCAGTTAAACAATAATTACCGCATACTGGATAAATCCACGGGCAGCCAGTTAAGCATCGTTTCTATTGAAACATTCTGGTCATCACTTGGTACGGATGGTAGCAGTGTTTTTGATCCCAGGATCGTATATGATCCCTATAACAACCGCTGGATCGTTGCAGCAGTTTCCCACGGAGGCAGCGCTTCATCGAGGATCCTGCTGGCGATTTCACAAACACATGACCCCGAGGGAAACTTTTCACTTTTTTCCTTTGATCCCGATACCGGCTCCACGCTTTGGGCTGATTTCCCCATGCTGGGTTTTAATACAAACTGGATCGCCATCGGCGTAAACATGTTCACGATTCCGGGCGTTTTCAGTACCGGGAAATTGCTGGTGGTAGATTACCCTTCTCTGCGAGGCGGATCCTCCATTGCTACCCTATTTTCCGGCACCAACTTCTGTACACACCCGGCAGAAACCTATTCTTCTTCGGTTACAACATTATACGCGCCCGCGCATTTGAGCAGTGCGGGGGCGACTTACCAGCTGAATACGATCACCGGAACACCCGGTTCACCGGTATTTACTTCGGGTGGAACCATGACCCGTACAGGCGGAGGCTGGTCAATAATCGGAGCGGCCAACGCGGGACCGCAGAATTGCACCAGTTCCTGTCCCGGCACTTTGCAAAAACTCGAATTGCCGGATGCGCAGCTTCGCAATAATGTTGTTTTCAGGAATAATGCCATCTGGTATACGCAAACGGTCGGTCTGCCCGCCGGGGGGTCATATACCCGCAGTGTGGCGCAATGGACAAAAATAAACACCGACGGCACTTTTGCCGATGGCGGACGCGTAGATGATCCTACTGCCACTTCCACCAATGGCGGACGCTGGTATTCCTACGGATCAATTTGCGTAAACAGCAGTAATGACGCGCTCATGGGATTTTCAAAAATGGAAAGCGATGGTTTTGCCGGGGGCGCCTATACCCTGCGGCTCAGTACAGATGCCGCGGGGTCCATGCAGGACCCGGTTGTTTACCAGGACGGACTTGATTATTACGAAAAAGATTTCGGGGGCGGGCGTTACCGCTGGGGAGATTACAGCCATACCGTGATCGATCCGCTCGACGATGCCTCGTTCTGGACCATCCAGGAATATGCTAAATTAAGAGCCGCTCCAACGGTTGGTGGAAGTGACAGTAAATGGGGAACCTGGTGGGCCAAAGTGGCGCCCAATCCCTGTTTGGCCAATGCGGGCAGCGGTAACTGGAATACGGCAGGCACCTGGGGTTGCGGCGGCGTGCCCGATGCCACCAAACATGTAACCATTCTTTCCGGAAGTAATGTCACGCTGGATGTCGACCCGCTTGCCGCCAGTATCACGGTGAATTCCGGCGGCACCCTCACCATCAGCACCAGCCGTACCCTTTCATGCAAACTGATCGTATACGGAACCATTAATATTACCGGCGGGAAACTTACACTGGGAACTAATGATTTATTCCTGTCGGAAAACGCGACAGTAACCGGCGCCTCCTCCACTTCCTATTTTGTAACCAACAGTACAGGAAAAGTTTCAAAGATCATTCCCGGGGGATCTTCCTTCGAATTCCCCGTTTCGCCGAATACGAGTTCTTATAATTCACTGACCATTGCCAACGGAGGCGGTAACCCCGATGAAGTGTACAGTGTGCGGGTATCCACGGGCGTTTCTCCTTCCATACCCGGCTCGGCAACCTGTATACAGCGCACCTGGAATATCACCGAAATGACAACCGGCGGAAACCCTTCAACGCTGACCTTCAAATGGGCTGTTGCCGACCAGGGCGGTTCTTTCAATAATACGGCTACGCCATACGCCTTCAGGCATAATGGCGCGGCCTATACACTCATGTCAAGCATGTCGGTGCCTTCATTGAGCAGCGGCATCTATTCTTCCACTACATCCTCGACCGTGAGTACTTTTTCACCCTGGATCGTTTCCTCCTCCAGTACTTTGCCCGTGGTGCTGGATTATTTTACAGGATCGCGCTTATCCAACGGCACGCATAAACTTGACTGGAAAGCCAGTTGCAGCGGCAATTATGCCTATTTCGAATTGCAGCGCAGCAGCGATGGCCGGAATTTCAACCCGATCCATTCCGTTACTGCCGACTTCGCATCCTGTCTTGCCCCTTACGGATACATCGACAATAACCCGTTGCCCGGCAAAAACTTTTACCGGCTGAAACTTAAGGATGAAGCGGGAAAAATTACGTATAGCCCTACCCTGTTGCTGTTAAACAGTATTTCCGGGTTTGAAGTAACGGGTTTTGTTCCGAATCCCGTCAATGACAAGGCAACGCTGATGATTACCCTCGCATCACGACAGGATATTTCACTGATCATCACCGACAGCAAGGGAAGCCGGGTCTTTCAGAAAAATATGACTGCAGCCGGCGGAATGAATACGGAAGAACTGGATTTACAGCGGCTGGCTTCAGGAACTTATGTTTTACGGATCCTTTCTTCAAACGGTGACCAGCGGATGATCCGGTTTGTAAAACAGTAATCATGATATGTAACAATACAAGCAGCCGGAATACGCCGGCTGCTTTTTTTATTTCCCGTATCTTCGCCCCGCAAACAGTTCTTACAACAATGATCAGCCGCAGAAATATCCGTGTAAAAGTGATGCAGACCCTGTATACCGCAGCATCGGTAACCGACGGGGTGAAACCCGGGGATTCCGAAAAGATCCTCCGCCAGCATTTTAACCAGACCCGCTCCCTGCTGGTATATCTTACCTGGTTCCTGACAGAAGTTACCCGATATGCCGAAACCGACGCCCACCAGCGCGCCGCCAAACACCTGCCTACCAAAGAAGACCTGCATGTCAATACCAAAATCGCCGGAAATGAATTTCTCTGGAAAATGCTGGACGACCCGGCCCTGAAAGAACAACTGGCCCTTGATAAACCCGCGCTGACCTACCGGGCTTCCGTGGAAGAAAACAATGACCTCGTCCGAAAGATCTACCACCAGCTTACCGAATCGGCCGAATACAAACAATATATCGCCGAACCCGGCCGCGACCGCACAGCGGAAAAAAACATCCTTGAATTCATCCTCAACGACCTGCTGCTTGCCAGCGAAATATTTATCTCTCATGTCGAAGAGAATTTTTCCAACTGGGATGACGACGGGGAAATGCTGGTGCAGGTATTGGTCGCCTATATCCAGAAACCGGGACACTATGATTTCAATCACATGCTGAGCCCCGATAAGGAGGAATTCGCCTTCCGGCTCCTGCGCACCGTGCTGGAAAAAAACGAACACCTGCAGTCGCTCATCATCCCCAAACTCAAGAACTGGGACCCGGAACGGATCGCCCTGCTCGACATGATCATCATGAAAATGGGCGTAGCGGAATTCCTGTATTTCGAAACCATCCCCCCGAAAGTGACGATCAATGAATATATCGACCTGGCCAAGGACTACAGCACCCAGCAAAGCGGCCAGTTCGTGAACGGAATCCTGGACAATATCCATAAAGACCTTGTCCAGCAGGGCAAAATGAAAAAAGTGGAGTTCCGGAAAGGCTGAGAGTTTTATGACCCTTTTGACCCCCGAACCTTTACCTTTGCAATTCTTAAAAACACCATGCAAATGAAAAAATGGTTATTTGTGTTTGCGGCGGCGCTCAGCATCGCAGCCTGCAAAATCACGGATAAGAAATCAAAAGGCGAAACCCTGACGCAGGAAGAAAAGGAAAAGGCGATGAGCGATTCTTCGAACTATACCAGCCTGCAGTGGATCGATTCCACCACCAAGGACCTGGGTGAACTGGTGAAGGACCAGACCATCGAGATCACTTACCGGTTCAAGAACACCGGCAGCAAAAACCTGATCTTCGAAAGCGTGACAGCGCCCTGCGGCTGCACCCTCCCGGAAAAACCGGAAAAACCCTATGCCCCCGGCGAAGAAGGCGAGATCAGGGCCAAATACAACGGATCGGGACATGGTGTGATATCCAAGCAAATCAATGTCATCGCCAATACGCGTCCTTCGGTGGAACATACCCTGATGTTCACCGGTCATTTTAAAGAAAATTAATTCAACCACCGTCAAATAAAAACAACGCAAACATGAAATCCATCTTTTCTTATACCGGCGCAGCCCTTGTATTATTCTATTTCTCCTCCTGCGTACCCCAGCAGGGCGACCAGTCGAAAGGCGGCCAGCAGGGATTCGGGGGCTTCCAGTTCATCTTCCTCGGGCTGATGATCCTCGTATTCTGGATGTTCTTTATCCGGCCCCAGGCCAAACGCGCCAAGAACCAGAAAAAATTCATCGAAGACCTGCAGCGCGGCGACAAAATCGTTACCATTGCCGGTATCCACGGCACCATCAGTAAAGTGAACGAAGACGGAACGCTGAATATCGAGATCAGCCCCGGCAGTTATATCAAGATCGAGAAATCGGCGATCAGCATGGACTGGACGGCTGCCCTGAACAAACCCGCTGC
>CAYNSL010000006.1:5815-14075 GCA_964399755.1 uncultured Chitinophaga sp.
GGAGTCTGGAGTCTGGAGTCAGGAATCGGGGTCGGAAATCAGAATGGTCTGACCGGTAAGAAGAAATCCCTGGAATTATTCAAGCTATGTTACGAATCGGTTTAACGGGCGGTATCGGCAGCGGTAAAACCACCGTGGCCAAAATATTTGAAACATTGGGCATCCCCGTCTACTATGCCGATGACGCCGCCAAAACGCTGATGAACACAGACCCCGGGCTGAAAGCATCCATCATCAAACATTTCGGGAATGACAGTTATAAGGATGGCATGCTCGACCGGAAATACCTCGCGGGTATCGTTTTTAACAATAAGGAGAAACTGGACCGGCTCAACGCCCTGACACATCCCGTTACGATCCGGGATGCCGCGGCATGGATGCAGCGCCAAAACACCCCCTACGTCATCAAGGAAGCCGCCCTCCTGTTCGAAAGCGGCGCCGCCGAAGAACTCGATCATATCATCGGCGTGTACGCCCCGCAGCACATCCGCGTAAAGCGGGTGATGGAAAGGGATGGCCTGCCCGTGGAAGACGTCATGAAAAGGATCAGCCGGCAGATCGATGAAGAGATGAAAATGAAACTTTGCGATTTCGTGATCAACAACAATGAACAGGAACTGGTAATCCCGCAGGTGCTGGCGTTGCATAAACAATTCGTGGAAATGGCAGCCGCCAAAGAGAAAGATAAATAACGAACCCGGTTTACAAACCTTCCCCGTTCTATTTCAACCTGGCCAGGGTTTCCGCGATCCTTCGCCAGCCCTCCTCTATATTTTTCATGCTGTTGGCAAATGAAAACCGCACGCAGCGGGGTTCGCCGAAAGCGTCACCCATCACCGACGATACATGCGCCTTGTGCAGGAGGTACAGGCTGAAATCCGGGGCGTTCCGGATCACCGATTCACCATCCGATTTTCCGAAAAAGGAACTCACATCCGGGAAAACATAAAATGCGCCGTCGGGCTCAGGGCAACATAAACCCGGAATGGCTTTCACGAGTTCAAGCACTCTTTGCCGGCGATGGGTGAATTCCTTCACCATTTCCATCGTGGGACGAAGATCTGTTGTAAGCGCCGTGATGGCCGCCCGCTGCGTAACCGCGTTGGCGCCGCTGGTAAACTGTCCCTGCACTTTTTCACAGGCCCTGGCGATCTCGGCATCCGCCGCGATATAACCCAGTCGCCAGCCCGTCATGGCGAAACCCTTGCTCAACCCGTTTACCACCACTACTCTTTCTTTCAGCGTTTCGAATTGAGCAATGCTCTGGTGTGTTCCCTTGAACTGGATGTATTCGTAGATTTCATCGGAGATAATGAAAATCCCGGGGTGTTTTTGCAGTACCGCCGCCAGCGATGCCAGTTCTTCCCTGCTGTAAACCGCCCCGCTGGGATTGCAGGGAGATGAAAAAAGAAATACTTTACTACGGGACGTGATCGCCGCTTCCAGCTGGCCGGCCGTTATTTTAAATCCCTGTTCCGCGGTACTCTTTACCTCCACCACTTTCCCGCGCGCAATTTTTACCAGTTCACTGTATGTTACCCAATAGGGCGTGGGGATAATGACTTCATCGCCCTCATCCACCAGCGAAAGCACCACATTGGCCAGGCTTTGTTTGGCGCCCGTGGAAACAACGATGTTCCCGGGTTCGTAAGAAAGGTTGTTGTCCCGTTTAAATTTTCCGCAAATGGCTTCGCGCAGGTCAAGAAAACCGGCCACGGGCGTATAATGGCTCCAGTTATCCTGTATGGCTTTGATCGCGGCTTCCTTGATATGCTGCGGCGTGTCGAAGTCGGGTTCCCCCAGGCTCAGGTCGATCACATCCACTCCCCGGGCCCGCAGTTCACGGCCCATTTTGGCCATTTTTAAAGTTTCGGGTTCATTGAAGCGCTGCAGGAAAGAGGATAACTCCATGTCAGTTCTTTTGGTATTTGAACGGGCTGCGTGATCTTTTCACAAATGTAAGAATTTGATGGCTGGCTTCGCTTATTCGGTATAGTTAAACCGGAACGATGAAAGATCGGGTTTGTATTTTTTCACCCGTTGCTTCTCAAAATCATAAATCGCGCGCCCCAGGTTCTTCATAAACGGGAGCCCGATCGTATTATAATCATACCGGTCGTCGTTAAAGATCCCGTCGCTGTTGCAATGGATCACGGCGCTGAGGATGAACTCGGTTGGTTGATCGAAACCGGCAAAATAAGCGGCATCGATCATAAACCCGTATGCATCGCCGGTTTTATTAAAAATCCTTAACCCCGAATCGGGTTTTATTTTTTCCGCGCCGTAATAAAGAAATTTCACATAGTTATCAGGGTATTCCACGGTGTCATATACGGGCCATTTAGATTCGCCGGGCCGCATCGACATATACCGCCGCAGGAAACGGTAATCTTCTTCGGTAAGACCGAAACGCTGTTGTTCCGGAACCGACCGGGGGAAAAGAACGCTTTTAACGATCGAATGCAGCGAGCGGAGATATATCCGGTTCTTCCTGGAAAAATCAAAAGGCTCGTTCACCAGCTGGTCCCCTTTCATATAACCGGTTCCCATTTTCGTATCGCGGGTCGCATATACAAGCCGGCTGGTCTCAGGTGGTTTGTGATAAAGCACCCTGCCACCGCTGTCGATGAACCAGACCGGGTTGGTATGGCGGTTCTCCGCTTCCGTCAGGCTGATATTGAGCCGGTGAATAAGCTGGGCTTCCATATATCCCATCTTCTGAAGAGTAGTGTTGATGTATTCCTGGCCAAGAAATTCATAGAGGCGGTTGAAGGCATCATTATCGCTCACCAGCAAAATCTTTTTGATATAATGCGCGATGGTAGGACGCCCGTCCGGCGCGGTAGGATCATTGCAAACCTCTGTTTGCCGGTCGCCGTTGGCGCCGGTGATCATCGTGCTGTTCATGTCAAGCCCGGCGATCTTTAATTCATGCAGTTTTTGCAGGGCCAGGATGGCTACAGGCAATTTAACAGTAGAAGCGGGGTAGAAATACCGGTTGTCATCTACGTTGAATGTATGGTCCGTAAACCGGGGCCTTCCCTTTTTATCACGATCGATCTGCGTATAAATGATTTGCACATTCCAGTCATTTTTCCGGGCCAGCACCGAATCAAACAGCGGGGAATGCCCGGCCAGTATCTTATACAGCAGCGAATCGCTGCCCGGTGTTTGCGCCGAAACACCGGTTGATCCCGGAATCATGGCTGTGATCAGAGCAAACAGGTAATGGTGAAATATTTTTTGATTCACCCATTCAATTTAAGCATAAAAATCTTCGGATGGCGGCCCGGGCGATTGACGGGTTCCGGACGCCGTGAAGGGATATCCGGCCGGCAAACCAGTGACCCTGAAAAGGGGCAAATAAGGCTGCCAATTCATCCCTCCGGCCCCGGCGGGACATCCCTGTCTTTAAATCGCTGAAATCCACGTGAAAAAAGGGGTTTAAACCCCGGGGAAAGCCCCGGAATTCCTTGCAAAATTCTGCCCGAAACCCCTATCTTTGCCCCTCTTAAAAAAACCCTGAAGGCCCATCCCGGTTCGCCCCGGACGGCTCATCATGTAAACTCATCATTGTATGCAACTGAAAGGTTTGGTCCGTTTTTTTACTGTGCTCCTGATTATCTATTCACTGTATCAGTTATCATTTACCTGGTTTGTCAGGAACCATGAGAAAAAAATGGAAGCCCGTGCCCGGAGTTTTGTAAAAAAGAACTACCCTTCCGCCCTTCAAAAATACCCGGGCGATAAGGATTCTCAGGCCATTTACCAGGAATCGCTGGAAAAAATCTACCAGGACCGCCTGCGCCGCCTGCTCGACAGCACCCGCGACGTAACTGTTACCTACGGAATCAATGGAGCTGTAAGCTACCAGAAAGCCAAAGAAGAAGAGCTGAACCTCGGTCTCGACCTCCAGGGCGGGATGAACGTAACGCTGGAAGTGGAAATGACCGGTCTGCTGAAATCATTGTCCAATAATTCTAAGGACCCGAATTTTCTTGCCGCGCTTCAAAACGCGGAAAAACGCAAAGCGAACAGCGGATCCGATTTTATCACCCTGTTTATCGAAGAATACCGGAAGATTGAAAAGGTCAGACCCCTCGCTTCCCTCTTCGCCGGCGCCGCATCGGGAAAGATCGATATTAACTCGGGCGATGGCAAAGTGGAAACTTATATCCGCGGTGAAGCCAAAGACGCGTTTGACCGGACTTTCCGCGTATTGAGCACGCGTATCGACCAGTTCGGCGTGGCGCAGCCCAATATCAACCCCAACCGCGACAAGGGTATCATTAATGTGGAACTTCCCGGTATCAAGGACAAAGAAAGGGTGAGAAAAATATTGCAAAGCACCGCTAACCTGCAATTCTGGGAAGTATACACCCTGCAGGATAATGCCTACAGCACCGGCTGGCAAAAAGCCATCCAGGCTTTCAATGCCCGTTACGGTGGCGTAAAAGATACGACAGCCGTAAAGGATACGACCGCTAAAACGGATACCGGCGCCAATGCCATTACCAAAACGGATACAACAAAAAAGACCGATACGGGCAAATCTCTTTTGTCGCAGCAGATCAACGACAAAAAAGATACCGGTGCCAAAAAGACCGACCTGAGCGCGCAGACCACGATCGAGAAATATATCCAGTTCAGTTCTCCTTACCGGGATGAAAAAGGAAATGTTTCCTTCCCGGCGGCTATCGGCAGTGTGGCCATCAAGGATACGGCGCAGGTCAGGGAATACCTTGAAGAACTGCGCGGTAATTTTCCCTATGATGTGCAATGGGCCTATGGCATTCCGGGTAAGGATAAAAAAGGGAAATCCTATAATGTACTCCCGCTCTATGCGCTGAAAACATTCGGACGCACACAGGCCAAACTGGAAGGCGACGCCATTTCGGATGCCAGCATGGACTATGACCAGTATGGCAAAGTGGAAGTAAGGATGAACATGAAAAGCTATGGCGCCACGATCTGGAAACGCATGACCGAAGAAGCCGCAGGCGATCCGCAAACGCAAAACGACAATAAGCCCATCGCCATCGTGCTGGATAATATCGTTTACTCCGCCCCCACGGTTATCGGGCCGATACCCAACGGTACTTCCTCCATTTCCGGAAGCTATACCCAGCAGGAGGCATCCGACCTTGCCAATATCCTGAAAGCCGGTAAACTGCCCGCGCCTGCCAAGATCGTGCAGGAACAACAGGTAGGGCCCACGCTGGGCAGCCAGGCGATCCGCGGCGGCTCGATGGCCTTCCTGATTTCATTTGTCGTGATCTTCACGCTGATGCTGATCTATTATAACACCAGCGGATGGGTAGCAAATATCGCCCTCATCCTGAACCTGCTTTTCACCGTGGGTATTCTCGCGGGTCTCGGCGCCACCTTAACGGCGCCCGGAATCGCGGGCCTGGTGCTTACCATCGGTATGGCCGTGGATACCAACGTAATTATTTATGAACGTATCAAGGAGGAATTGTCGAAGGGCAAAGGGTATATCCCGGCCATCAACGAAGGATATAAACGATCGCTGCCGCCGGTACTGGATGCACACGTCACCACCCTGCTCACCGCCATTATCCTGTTCTATTTTGGTCTCGGACCCGTGAAGGGTTTTGCCACCACGCAGATCATCGGTATCCTGTTATCGCTTTTCTGCGGTATCCTGGTCAGCCGCTGGGTCACCGAATGGTTCACCAACAAAAAGAAACACTTAAAGTATTTTACCGGCGTATCCCGCCGCATCTTTAAACATGCCAAATTCAAATTCATCGAGTACCGGAAATACGCGTACATGATTTCGGTAGTGGTACTGGGACTGGGAATCGGATCCTTCTTCAATGGCTTTGACGAGGGCGTTGAATTCAAGGGCGGGCGCAGCTATAATGTTCGTTTTGACAAACCGGTGGATGTGGAGAAAGTGCGGGATGAACTCCGCCTGGCTTTCGGAGGCGAAAGCCCCATCATCAAAACGATCGGCGATAACGCCACCCTCGATATCACCACCTCTTACGAGATCAACAACCCCAGCCTCTCCGCCGATTCGATCGTGGAGAGCCGGCTGATCACGGGTCTCAAGAATTACCTGCCGCCGGGGATTACTTATGAAAAATTCGACACCCAGTACAAACAGGGTTCCAATAAAGTACTACCCACGATTTCCGACGACCTGAAAATGGGCGCGGTGAAAGCGACCATCTTTGCGCTGATCGTGATCTTCCTCTATATCTTTATCCGTTTCCGCGACTGGAGGTATTCACTCGGCACTATCGTGGCCCTGCTGCACGACGTGCTGGTCACGCTGATCGTATTTTCCTTCGCCAAAAGCGTTGTGCCTTTCCCGCTGGAGATCGACCAGCATTTTATTGCGGCGGTACTGACGGTGATCGGTTTCTCGATGAACGATACCGTGATCGTGTTCGACCGGATCCGGGAAGATACGCGCCTGTCACCCGGCACACCAAAACCGGAAATCATCAACCGCGCCATCAATGAAACGCTGAGCCGGACGATCATGACATCGCTGACGGTGTTCCTGACGATCCTGATCCTCTTCCTCGTGGGTGGTGAAGTGACGCGTGGTTTTGCTTTCGCCATGCTGATTGGTGTGATCACGGGTACGTATTCCTCCATCTTTGTGGCCGCACCGATACTGGTTGACCTGGGCGGTAAAAGGGCAATGGGCAGGAAAGCCGTTGCGGAATCAAAGACAAAACCGGCACCGGCCGCAACGACGACAGT
Organism: uncultured Chitinophaga sp.; assembly: GCA_964399755.1. Lineage (GTDB taxonomy): Bacteria > Bacteroidota > Bacteroidia > Chitinophagales > Chitinophagaceae > JJ008. The sequence goes on from CAYNSL010000006.1 coordinate 12,557, forward strand.
AAAAAGTTAAACGAACTTTTCCGATACGAAAAAGCCACCCCCGGGTGGCTTTTTTATTTACAATAAGGTCATTCGCTGACGGAAAAGAATGGGAGATATGTTTAGACAGCAAAGCTTGTCCCGCACCCGCAGGTAGTGCTGGCATTGGGATTTTTAAACGTAAAACCCCGGTTGTTGAGGCCATCCTGCCAATCCACCTCCATACCATAGAGGTAGATTTCATGGGCTTTGTCCATGATACAGGGAATGCCTTCAATGCTGAAATGCCTGTCGTTTTCCGCGGGCCGGTCAAATCCCAGTATATAGGTCATTCCCGAGCATCCCCCGCCCTTTACCCCGATACGGAGCTGCTGCGTAGCATCAAATCCTTCGGCGGTCATCAGCTTTCTTACCTGCGTGATGGCGCCTGATGTTAAAGTGACCGGTATGGTGAGGGTTGAGTCCATGCTGCAAAATTAAATATTCTTTCCCGCTAAAACGAATGGCCCGTTTGCGCGACCGGGAATTTAACGATCCGCCTGAACGGCTACCGGCAAAGATTCGGCCGGATACTTTGGCCAATCGGCCTATTTTTGCCTGACCGAAAACCCAACCGGATGGACCTGACCGTTGTAAGCATTATCCTTTCCCTGCTGGCCATACTCCTGGCCCTTTATGGCCTGCTCCGCAAACCCGCTGCGCCGCCCCCCGGTGGTGAAGCATTTGCGAGTACGCCCCTTCGCCTGCAGGCCTACGAACGGCTGGTGTTGCTCACCGAACGGATCGCCCTTCCCAACCTGATCAGCAGGCTCAACCAGCCCGGTGTTTCCGCGCACGAGATGAAAGTGATCCTTACTGAGAATATCCGCCATGAATTTGAATACAACAGCACCCAGCAATTGTATGTCAGCCCTGTTAGCTGGGACGCCGTGCGCAACCTGAAAGAGCAAAGTATCATGATCGTGAACCAGGTGGCGGCGGCCCTACCGGAAAAGGCAACGGGAACCGAGCTCAATAAAAAAATACTGGAAATGCTGATGGCGCAGCCCAACGGGAATTTGCACGATATGGTGCTGGAGGCGCTGAATTTTGAGGCGAAAAAACTCATGAAATAGAGAGAATAGATGAAAGATAAAAGATGATAGATAAAAGTTGGGCGTGATGATGCGAGGTCGTTTATAGATTCGAAGATGGTAGTGTTTGCGGAGGGTGAAATAAAATTTAATAGATAGATAAAAGCTGGGCGTGATGATGCGGGGTCGTTTATAGATTCGAAGATGGTGGCGTTTCCGGGGGGGGGTGAAATAAAATCTAATAGATGGATAAAAGATAAAAGTTGGGCGCGATGATGCGAGGTCGTTTATTGATTCGAAGATGGTGGTGTTTGCGGAGGGTGAGATAATATCTAATAGATAGATAAAAGTTGGGCGTGATGATGCAGGGGCGTTTTAAGTTTCGCAAGTGGTGGTGTTGCCAGGGGGTGAGATAAAATCTAATAGATAGATAGATAAAAGTTGGGCGTGATGATGCAGGGCCGTTT
>CAYNSL010000006.1:14175-29858 GCA_964399755.1 uncultured Chitinophaga sp.
ATAAAATCTAATAGATAGATAGATAAAAGTTGGGCGTGATGATGCAGGGCCGTTTATTGATTCGAAGATGGTGGTGTTTGCGGAGGGTGAGATAATATCTAATAGATAGATAAAAGTTGGGCGTGATGATGCAGGGGCGTTTTAAGTTTCGCAAGTGGTGGTGTTGCCAGGGGGTGAGATAAAATCTAATAGATAGATAGATAAAAGTTGGGCGTGATGATGCAGGGCCGTTTTATTTTGGATTGATTTTTATTAGTAGTTTAAGCGAGAGAATTTTCTAAATCGGGATTCGGTTCATCATTAAAAAGTTTTCCATGTCCCCGGAAGAGAAAAGATTTACGGATTCGGGTATTGAGATTAAACCGGTGTACGACGCGGGTGATCTGCCGGGTTCGTCACCGGAACGCCCCGGCGAATTTCCGTTTACCCGCGGCGTGCAGCCGGATATGTACCGGGGTAAACTCTGGACCATGCGCCAGTATGCGGGGTTCTCCACAGCCGAAGAAAGCAATAAGCGTTACCATTACCTCCTGTCGCAGGGCGTAAGCGGGCTGAGCGTTGCTTTCGACCTGCCCACCCAGATCGGTTACGACAGCGACCACCCGCTGGCAGACGGGGAAGTTGGCAAAGTAGGCGTGGCGATCGACAGCCTCGAAGACATGCAAACCCTTTTTGAAGGTATAAGACTGGATACCGTCAGCACTTCAATGACGATCAATGCCACCGGATTTATCCTGCTGGCGCTTTATGTCGCGCTGGCGCGTCAGCAGGGCGCCGACCTGCATAAACTTACAGGCACGATCCAGAACGATATCCTGAAAGAATACGCGGCGAGGGGCACGTATATTTATCCTCCCAAGCCATCCATGCGCATCATCACCGATATCTTTGAATGGTGCGGTCGGGAAGTCCCCAAATGGAATACCATCTCTATTTCCGGGTATCATATCCGCGAAGCGGGCAGCACCGCGGTACAGGAAATTGCTTTTACACTGGCTAACGGGAAGGCCTATGTGCAGGCGGCGCAGAAAAAAGGGCTTGATATAAACAGTTTCGGCAAAAGACTTTCTTTCTTTTTCAACGCCCACAACAATCTTTTTGAAGAAGTGGCTAAATTCAGGGCCGCCCGCCGCACCTGGGCCCGGATGATGCGCGATATGGGCGCTACCGATCCCAAAGCCATGATGCTGCGTTTTCATACCCAGACCGGTGGCAGCACGCTGACAGCGCAGCAACCCCTCAATAATATTTCCCGGGTTACCCTTCAATCACTTGCCGCGGTACTCGGCGGCACGCAGTCGCTCCATACCAACGGATACGATGAAGCCCTCAGCCTGCCCACCGAAGATGCCGCCCGGATCGCCCTCCGCACCCAGCAATTGCTGGCATTTGAAAGCGGGGTACCCGATACGGCCGACCCGCTCGCAGGCTCCTATTTTATTGAATCGCTCACTGCGGCCATGGAGAAGGAAGCCCTTCAGCTGATCGAAAAGATAGATGCCATGGGTGGCAGCGTATCCGCCATCGAACAGGGATTTATCCAGAACGAAATCGCCCGCAGTGCTTACGATTACCAGCGCAAGATCGAAACAGGGGAAAAGATCATCGTGGGAATGAACAAATTCAGGACGGAAGAAAAAGAATCCATACCGATCCTCAAAGTGGATGATTCGATCCGCGCCGTACAGGCCGCCAAGTTGGAAAAATGGAGAAAGAACCGCGACCAGGCCCGCTGCGACCAGGTGCTGCAACTGCTGAACGATAAAGCCTCCGGCGGTGAAAATATAATGCCCGCCGTACTGGAAGCAGTGGAAAACAAATGCACCCTTGGTGAGATCGCCGATACCCTGCGGGAAATTTTCGGGGAATACAAATAAGCAGGATCAACCGCTCCCCCGCATTTTGCAATCCGGATGTTAAAAGCACATTGATTCTTCCGCCATTCGCGTAATTGCGGCCTGTAAACGGGCCCTGTCATTCATTTTATTCCTATTTTCATTGCCAAATTTGATTCATCATGTCAATTGATTCCCTGAAAAAATCAGGACTACGCAGCGCCATCGCCCTGCTTGCATTCCTGTGTCTGTCTGCCGCGGGTTTTTCCCAGAACCCCTCTTTTAAGAAGGATGGAGATACCGCCAATATGAGCATAAGGGCCCGTAACGCCCAGGAAAAAAAGGATCGTGAAGCCAAAGCCGCCCAGGAACAGAAGAAACAGGTGGCAGAAATGGAGCGATCGGTTAAAGAAGGCCATCCCCAGGTTACCGGCACCCGCGACCTGCCTCCTTCCACGCCCCTGTTTATACCCGACAGCCTCGACAGTTACATCGAAAGGGGAATGGCGCAATGGCAGATCCCCGGCCTGGCCATTGCCATCGTAAAAGACGGGAAAGTCATACTCAGCAAGGGTTACGGGGTCTGCGAAGCCAATGGCTATAAAAAAGTGGATGAAAATACCCTCTTTATCATCGCTTCCAATACGAAACTGTTTACCGGCACTTCGCTGGCCAAACTGGATTTCGAGAAAAAGCTCTCCCTAAATGATAAAGTGACAAAATATTTCCCCTGGTTCCGGTTATATGATACGGCTGCCACCCGGCTGGCCAATGTGCGGGACATGCTTTGCCACCGTATCGGCCTGAAAACCTTCCAGGGTGATTTTACTTTCTGGGATTCCAATCTTCCCAAAGACAGCATCATCTGGAAACTGCGCTACCTGAAACCGCCGTTTGAATTCCGGCAGGATTACGGTTATTGCAATTCCGGCTTCCTGGTAGCGGGACGGATCCTTGAAAAAGTGACCGGCAAGAGCTGGGAGTCTTATGTCCAGGAAAATATCCTTTCACCGCTCGGCATGAGCAATACATATATGAATACAGCAGGGCTGGTCAACCGTCAAAACGTGGCTTACCCGCATAATAACCTGTATGGACCGCTTTCGGTGATCCCCTTCGACAATGTTGATAATCTCGGTCCCGCCACCAGCATGGTAAGCAATGTAAAAGACCTGAGCAAGTGGCTGCTTTGCCAGCTGGACAGCGGCCGTTATGAAGGCAGGCAGGTAATTCCATGGCCCGTATTGCAAAAGACAAGGGATGTCAATATCCTGACCGGCAGCCGGAAATCGGCCGCCTATCCTACCCATTTCAGGGGCTACGGACTGGGGGTTTATGTAACCGACTACAACGGACGTCAGGTTTACTGGCATACCGGGGGCGCTTTCGGCCAGGTGACCAATGTTTGCTTCGTCCCCGAAGAAAACCTGGGCATCACCATCCTGACCAATAACGACAACCAGAGCTTTTTTGAGGCCCTGCGGTACCAGATCCTGGATGCCTATCTCGGCGTTCCTTATACGGACCGCAGTAAATTCCAGTGGGGCTTTTTTGTGCAGGGAAAAAAGACAACGGACGACCAGTTAGCCGCATTTAAGGCCCGGGTTGAAAAAAACACACCCCCGGAATTTAAACTCGAAGATTACACCGGCACCTACTATAATACCGTTTACGGGAAAATAACCATTACCAAAAACGAAAATATATTGTTATGCCGTTTCCAGCGTCACCCCGACCTGATCGGTTCCATGGAATACATGGACAATAATGAATTCCGGATGACCTATTCCAATATCGGTTACGGGGTAGTTCCCGCAAAATTCTCTCTTAAGAACGGCAAGCCTTTCGGGGTAGAAATATCGGTAAACGATTTTGTGGAAAGCGATGCTTACCTCTTTGTTAAGGACCCAAAGGGCATCGTGGTAAAATGATAATTTAAAGGAGCTCACCTAACAAAGTAAAATCAATTAAAAGGCCCCGGCATTCCAACCGGGGCCTTTTTTATCTCAGCGACTTCAAATTGACAACATAAAATATAATAGCCAGGCGAAAAGAATTACAGGATGTTGATCGCCGGCCAAACTGTATCAACCAGGAAGGCAGTTTCGATTCCTGGCCAGTCCGATAATAAATGCCCGGTGAACCGAACTTTCCCGTTCTCATGGGAGCGCACACTTAATTTATTCACCGGCCTTTATTCTTATGATTAACTGAAGCGTGCTAAAGATTGATTCTGCATTCTTCACGTATTAAAAAATTCAAACCCTTAAAATTTTATGTTAACGGGCGGTTTCAACAGGAACGGTAAGATCAGATTCATTTTTCATTTCCGGGAAAGCAGGAACCTGGCAATAGCCGGTAAATCAAATCAGGTAATAGCTTCCTGTTCATTCCGTCGCTTTATAATACTCGCGGGAATCACCAGTCTCTTACCGGCAGGGTAAAAGCGGGAATAAGATGCCTGCTTCGGAACGATCAGTTATTACAAACCAGGATGGCAACCCGGAGAACCGGCAAGCATAATCAACAGACAATATTTCATTAATAACATTCACCCGATTACCGTATAAGTATTTGATGTAAATGCAGAATGCGGAAAAGCAGACTTAAGTTTCATTGTCCCGGCAACATTGCCATCTATATAAACTTATATACCAATATACATATTTACTTATATACTTTTTTACTTATAAACTTATTTACAAATTCACTCTCCACAACTCCAATCAAAACGCTTCAGTTTATTATAATGCATCATTCCCGGCGTCTGTTCATTCAGTGGGTGATCCATGATTTCCATTGTACAAAGCAGGGATTCATGTAAAATATAGCTGTAAAAATCCAAACCCGCGGCCGCTGGCCGGATAAAAAAAAGCCATCCGCCGCAGCGGATGGCTTTGTATGAAGTGAATTAATAACCGTTAGGGTTTGCGGCGAACCACAATCTGCTTGGCGCCTACGCGTTTGCCGGAAGAATTCACAGCTTCAACAACGTATACACCGGAGGCGATCGTCGGACCCAGGTCAACATCGATCCGGGTGTAAGCAGTGGTTGTAACAGCCACCTGCTCGAAGACTTTCGCGCCCTTGGCATCAAATACCCTGATTGTGGCTGATTCGTTCGGCTGGTTGTAGAACCTAACCTGGAACTGGCCATCGTTCGGGTTCGGGTATACATAGAGCTTGTCGGTCGGCTGTCCGCTTACAACCAGGTCGGCTGAAGTGTTTACGCAACCGTTGGCATCCGTGTACACTACCTTGTAGGTGCCGATATCGTCAACAGTGAGACCGCTCCAGGACGAACCGGTATGTCCGGTAAGTACACCGTTTTTATACCATGCATATGTTCCACCGGCCGGGCTGGCATTGGCCGTGATCGTCAGGAACTGCGAAGGCAGCAGTGACGGCGGTATCGACGGCAGCAGTGAAATGGTCGGCAGCGGGTTCACATATAATGTGGCGAAGCTTGACGTAACTACCGAGCACAGACCGGTCAGGATAACGCGGTAAGACTTGGTATTGTCGGCAAACGTAACACTCGGAACCGTATAAGAACTGGTCGTGGCACCGGCGATATTCACCCATGTGCTGGTAGCGCCATCCCATGTCTGCCACTGGTAAGCCAGCGGTCCGCCGTTGGCATTTGCAGTTACAGAGAACACGGCGTTGGTACCCACGCAGAAGAACTTCGTAGCGGGTTGTACCGTGATCACAGGAATCAGTGCATCATTAACCGTTACGGTAAATGAACAGGTCGTCGTGTTTCCGGCAGCATCTTTCACCGTATAAGTAACCGTAGTTACACCCTGGCCGGTTGTCCCGTTCAGGTTGAACTGGCGTGTACCTACATAGTTGATACCGGTAGCAGGAGACGAAGCAACAGTAGCGCCCGTCATTGCCCAGGTTACCTGTGTTACAGCGCAGTTATCAGCCGTAGTCGGGTTCGGAACATTGATAGTGGCATAACAAACACCGGCATCCGTATTCCTTACAATGTTTGCAGGGCAGGTAACAGTAGGCGCCTGTACATCATTTACAGTAACTGTAAACGAGCAGGTGCTTTGGTTACCGGCTGCATCCGTTGCACGGAAAGTATTGGTTGTTGTACCCACCGGGAAGAAACCACCGCGTGCGATACCGGCGATCTGAACGAGCGTCGGGGCAGAGGTATAGTATTCACCATTAATGGACAGGTGGATATTATCATCCGGGAATCCGACATCGGCCAGATCTGTGGGGTTGGGGAAACCGCAGGCCGCAGCAGAAATATAGCTGGGACCGGTTTCAGGAGAGGCGTTGCTTCCGATAAAGAAGCCGGCGCCTGTACCCAGTTGATCAGGACAATACAATTCGACGATTAACACATCCGTCGGGGCTGCAGCTGCAGGCGTGGAGAAGTTGATCGTTTGGAAAGTACCCACCTGCGGAGCGAAGTTGGCTGTCTGGGAAGCCAGCAGCACCCTTGTTCCACCCGGGAATGTTCCGCTGGTCTGCCTGTAAATACGGGCAGTGATCGGAACAGAAGTACCGGTTATTTTCTCAATACCAAAACGTACCGATTTAATCGCTAACCCTGCAGGCAGTGCAAGCGGAGCCAGGTCATAAGCGCGCCACCAGCTGTTTTCAGCGGTGATGCCGCCTGCATACTGACAACCGATCTGGATCGGAGTGATGGTAGAAGTATTGGTCGATTGGTTCGCCGATACGGCCGTACCGCCCGGAAGCGCACAGTTGTCGCTCACGGTCGGGAAGGGATAGGTAACATTCGCACCGCAAAGGCCAGCAGCATTCGGCACCGTCATATTAGCCGGGCAAACGATGGTCGGCGCAACGTTATCAACAACAGTCACCGTAAATGAACAGGAAGGACCTGCACCGGTTGTTACATTCACGGTTGTAGTACCAACCGGGAAGAATGAACCGGATGCCGGAGTATAGGTTACAGGGCCGCAAAGACCGCTGGAACTGGCTGCGAAACTTACATTGGCTCCGCAGAGTCCGGGTGCTGCATTGGTCGTAATATTCGCGGGACAGGTCAGCGTACAGGCAATACCGCAACAAGCAGGCTGGGTAACAGTAAAGTTATCTACCCTCCAGCCGGTGCTGGAAACGCTGAAATCTGAACCCATCCTGAATTTGAGCACCACGCTCTGACCGGCGGCGCCGGGGGGCAGGTTCACCGTAGTGGTAATATAGCCACCGCTCGAACCGGTCCAGGCATTTCGGCCCGACAACGGGTTCGTACAACAGGTGCTGACAGAACCGGAATAAGCGCCGGCAACAAAACTACCGCCGGCGGAGATGATATCATTAAATGCACCACCGTTAATGGAAATCTCCAGCACACCACCATCAAATCCGCTTTCGAGGTTGTAGTTATGGCTGAAGGATACGCGTGCGCCCGTTCCCGGAACGAATGCAGGCGTGGTGATTTGTTTATCAGAAACAACAGCGGGATCATCGATAAACAGGGCATTCGGAGCCGAAGCCGGTGTTGTGGTCGATGTTACCCAGAGCGGAGCGGGTCCGGAAACGTTGTTCGCGATCCAGCCTGCGGGTAATGCGGGTGCAACGACTGCATCGAAATTCTGTGAAAGCGCTGTTACAGTAGTACCCAGTGTAAAGTTATAGGTAACAGTTCCCAGGTTTGCTGCACCATCCTGAACCTGGATCGAAGCTACTAAGGTAGCACCGCAGGTAGTCAGGTTATTGGTAAAAGTGAAAGTACGGCATACATCAGCACCGCCGGCTACGATCACACCATAATTCTGGGGTGCGCTGGGTGTAATTACACCACCCGTAGCCAGCAAAGTTCCCACCGCACTCACCGTATTGGCAGTACCGGTATTCCTGAGACAGAAACTAACAGTTACGGTTTCTCCCGGATCGATCACGCCGTTGGCGGGAAGGCAGCTTTCCGAAATAATCGTGGCAGGACCTGCAGAAATTGAAGGCGTGGGTACCACAACAGAAGGAGCTACCTGGTTTACCCAGATACCATAACGGTTAACCGGGGAAGCGGCATATTCCTGCCATGTCCACAATGAATTATCAACGGGGTCGAGGTGTGTCTGGCTATAGTCTCCCCAACGGTTACGTCCGCTACCATCAAGTTTCTGGTAAGTATTTTCACCCGCTTTGGTAACAAGCGGATCATCGAGCGTATTCGGAGGAGTAGCTGCCTGGCGGGTGGAATAACCCGTGCTGGCAAACATTGAAGTTCCGTTTGAAATGGAATATCCTACCAGTACGTCTTCATTTTTATTAACAGCGATAGAACCGAACCAGCGGTGTTCACCTGACGGTGCATTGGTACGACCTCTTTGTAAAACGTTACCAAACGAACCACCGGGGGTACCATCAAGTTGCCAGTATTGAATATCCGTAGAGGTAATACTTGAACCGGAAGCGCCGGCCGGGAAACCAATATGGTGTACCGCCCAGATCTTTCCATTCATCATGATGGCGCTGCTGATCCGCGCATCGTTGGCCGATATGCGGTTTGCAGTACCCTGCTGCTGGATCGAATTACCCTGGTTGCCGGCTGTCCAGCTGTCAGGAGCTGTGGGGAAAACGGCGGAACCGGTATTCCAGGTACAGGTCGGGATGCTGCCGGTAATTGTAGTAAGCCGGAGTGAACTATTTGTCCAGGATTGTAAGATATAAACAGTACCGGGTGAAGGGTTGCCTGAATTAGAGAAAGGAGGGAAATAAACCGTTACGGGACGGGGGCAATCGCCATCCGCGGTAGAATTGCTGATGGTCTGTGCATTTCCGCCGAAAACGATAGGCGTTCCGGCCATCATCGCCGCTTTATCGAACAGGAAGATGATCGGTCCTGTAAAACCAGGAGTGAACTTACGTCCGCCGATCACAATCTTAGTATCATCATAGCCCAGGTAAGGGTGGTCAAGAACGTCGCCGGGATTGGATAAAGGAGTAAATGTGATCTGCCTCCAGGAACCTGCCGGGTCAGCTGTCAGCGAGGTCATCAGGATCACAGGGTTGGGGAAAGATCCGCAACCGATCGCACAGAATATCCAGCGCTGTGTGCTGGGATCAAAAAATAATTGGGGGTCGCAGGTGAACGAAACACCGGCAAAACTGGAGATCGTCACTGAACTGACCAGCGCGCCACCGGGTTTGGCGTGAATCCTGAGAAAATCGTTTGTAGCTACCAGTACATTGTTCAGGCCAACCGCACCGTATGTGTCGGGAGGAAAAACCTGGTTAGGGTCAATGTAGCTCTGCCATGATTGTGCAGGCGCACGCGAAGGAACCATCGGCGTGGGCTGGTTCTCATTCCGCTTGGGAATGGGAGGCGCCATCTTGATATTCGCGCCCGGAGGAATAGGCATATTCGGGTTATGAATTTCCTCCCAACCGCCGTCGGCCTCCCTTCTGGGACAGGTCGGACAGGGTTTGAACAATTCAGGGTGGGCGGCTTCATAAGCGGCCAACTCCGTGAAATTGACAATTCTGTCGGAAATTACTTGTTGCGCCCCAACAAATTGCTGCGCAATCAAAAACAGGGCAAGTAGTGTAAAAATCTTTCTCATAATGATGAGTTTGTTTGGTTTTAACTGCATAAAAATAATGACCCTTGGGCAATTAACAAATTATTCTTTTCAAGGCTTTTAAGAGCATGTTTTAGCCGGTATTTTCAGACCGGGAAACAGGGCTTTTTTAAAGGTGGAAAAGCCGGATCAACCCTGAAAAGGGGGTATGGTGGGAATGACTCAGGCTCCCCTTGAATGATTCGGGAAACCAACCTGTGTTTTTTGGGGAAAAGTGTAAAGTTTTAGCATCATAAACGGCATTTTATTGTAACAATATTGATAAGAGAAATGATCGCCTTTTTATGGGTTTCAGTCTGGTCAGCACGGTCCTGGCCCGCGTTAAATCTACAATAATTGTCCAGTATTCTCAAAAAAAAATCGTGGTGCTAACCCTTTCGACACCCCGGAACCGGGAGTGCCAGGAAGTTTTCGAAATAAACTACGATCGCCTGCCGGGGATTTTCTATTTCGCTCCGGCCGGTTTCCAGCTTTCCTTGAGTTCTACGGTCCGGTTAAAGACCAGGCGACCGGGCCCGTTATCCTTATCCGGAACAAAATATCCTTTCCTGATAAACTGGAACCGGTCGCCGGGAGCGGCCGCTCCCAGGGAGGGTTCGGCATAGGCGGTCCCGATGACTTTCAGGCTGTTCGGGTTCAGGTAATCTTTAAAATCACCCGCTTCATCGGCGGGGTCTTCCACCCTGAAAAGACGGTCGTAAAGCCTGACCTCCGCCTTTAGGGCATGACGGGCGCTGACCCAATGCAGGGTACCTTTTACATGGATGCCGCTGGTATCGTTACCGCTGCGGCTTTCCGGAATATAGGTACAATGAATTTCAGTCACGCGGCCATCCCCGTCCTTTATCACTTCTTCGCATTTGATAATATAGGCGCTTTTAAGCCTGACCATCTGCCCGGGCGCCAGGCGGAAATATTTTTTGGGCGGATTTTCCATGAAATCATCCCTTTCAATATATAATTCACGGCAAAAGGGAATCTCCCGCATTCCGGCAGAATGGTCTTCGGGATTATTTTCACTTGGCAGGAATTCCTCCTCCTCCCTGTAATTATTAATCACGAGTTTAACGGGATCAAAGACCACCATCCGGCGCAGGGCGATCCGGTTCAGGTGTTCCCGTACGCAGAACTCGAGCAAACCCATATCCACGAGGTTATCCCGTTTGGCCACCCCGATCCGGTCGCAGAAATCACGGATGCTCTCGGGGGTGTAACCCCGCCGGCGCAGGCCGCTGATCGTGGGCATGCGGGGATCGTCCCAGCCTGTAACATGCCCCTCATTGACCAATTGCAGCAATTTTCGCTTACTCGTTACCGTATAGTTGATGTTGCGCCTTGCAAACTCATACTGGTGCGAGGGATAGATCTCCAGTTTTTCGATCAGCCAGTCGTAGAGTTCGCGATGCGGAACAAATTCCATCGTGCAGATCGAATGGGTCACTTCTTCGATCGAATCGCTTTGCCCGTGCGCCATATCGTACATAGGATAGATGCACCAGGTATCTCCGGTACGGTGGTGCCGCGCGTGCTTGATGCGGTACAGCACTGGATCGCGCATCAGCATATTGATATGCGCCATATCGATCTTCGCCCGCAGCGTACGGCTCCCGTCGGGGAACTCCCCGTTTTTCATGCGAAGGAAAAGATCGCGGTTCTCCGCCACCGTACGGTCACGGTACGGACTGTTCCGTCCCGGTTCGGTGGGCGTGCCTTTCAGTTCGGCCATTTCTTCCGAACTGGAATCATCCACATATGCCAGCCCTTTGCCGATCAGTTTCAGGGCATATTCAAATAATGCCTCAAAATAATCACTGGCAAAACGTTCATGCTTCCATTCAAAACCCAGCCAGCGAACATCTTCCTTGATACTTTCCACATATTCCGTCTCTTCCGTCTCGGGGTTGGTATCGTCGAAGCGGAGATTGGTGTAACCGGGATATTTTTGGGTGAGACCGAAATTGAGGCAGATGCTGCTGGCATGACCAATATGCAGGTAACCGTTCGGCTCGGGGGGGAATCGGGTAACAATACTTTTATATTTACCTTCCTTCAGGTGTCCTTCGATGATCTCTTCCAGGAAATTCAGGCTTTTTTCTTCGCTCATAAGGCTGTATGAATGAGCGGCAAAGGTAACGATAATTAAAAAGCGGACCGGACCGGGATAGGATTGCCCGAACGAAAAACAAAAGACTGGCAACGGTAAAATTCTAGGGAAGATAAAGCGACATCTCATCGCGGTAGCGACCGGCCGCATTCCGCGCTGCGCCGGCGAAATCTTCACCGGCAGATTCATATATAATGGCACGGCTCACGTTCACCAGTATCCCGCATTCCTCCGTCATCGCTTTTTCGGATATCTCCTGCAGGCTGCCCCCCTGCGCTCCCACGCCGGGTACCAGGTAAAAATGAGCGGGACAAATTTCCCGGATACGGGTGAACTGTGACGCCTGCGTGGCGCCGATCACAAACATCAGGTTCTCCGGGCTGCCCCACCCGGAAACGGTCTTTAAAACTTTTTCATATAAAAAGCCTTCGCCGGCCGGCAGCATTTCGAAATCTCCTGCTCCCTTATTTGAAGTAAGTCCCAGTACGATGGCCCATTTGTCTTTATACTGCAAAAAAGGCTTCACACTATCTTCTCCCATATAGGGCGCAACCGTAACGGCGTCAAATGGAAGGGTTTCAAAAAAAGCTTTGGCGTACTGGTCCGATGTATTGCCGATATCACCCCGCTTGGCATCAGCGATCTTAAAATGCGCTTCACCGATATAGCGCACCGTTTTCTCCATCGATGCCCAGCCCTGCGCACCCAGCGCTTCATAAAATGCGGTGTTGATCTTGTAACTGACGCAGCAATCGCGCGTGGCATCGATGATGGCTTTATTAAAAGCGAAGACCGGATCGGGTTCCTGTAAAAGATGACGGGGAATTTTTTCGATATCGGTGTCCAGTCCGACACAGAGATAGGATCGTTTTTTGAAAATCTGCTCAATGAGTTGCTGGCGGGTCATGGGGGATGCTGGTTACTGGATGCTGGATACTGGATGCTGGATACTGGATACCGGATGCCAAAACTAACGCAATAATCCCAATCAGGTTTTCCGGATAATGGATTCGAGAAGTTCTTCGCGGTCCCAGTTTGTTTCGATACCGGGTGTGATCATCACCTCCTGCATGATCGCCTCCTGTCTCCGGCCTCTTTCCAGGGCTTCGCTGTAACGGATATGCGGGCTGAACGTTACCTGCGCATAAGCGGGGATCCATTTATCCGGGTAACGCGCATGCAATGCTGCTTCGATTTTCTTTTGCAGTAAAAATTTCGGATCCGCCACTTTATCGCGCATCTCGGTAAAATTATTCAGCGCCAGTTCCGCGATCGCGTCCCCGTCGGGTTTGCGAAGGGATTGGTATTCCTGCAAAACTGCGGTCCAGTTCTCCCCGTATTTATCCATCAGTCCGTTCAGTATCGAACAATCTTCAAACCCGCAGTTCATGCCCTGCCCGAAAAAAGGCACGATGGCATGCGCGGCGTCCCCGATCAGCGCAAATCTGTCTTCGCGTATCCATGGATAACATTTTACCGTAACCAGCGATGAAGTGGGGTTCCGGAAGAATTCATCTTCCAGTGCAGGCATCAGCGCCGACGCATCGGTGAAGGTGCTGTCAAAAAAAGACCTGGTCTTTTCCGGGGTATTCAGGGTAGTAAAGGAAGGCTCGCCCTCGAAAGGAAAGAAAAGGGTGCAGGTAAAACTCCCGTCGGTATTCGGGAGAGCGATCAGCATATAATTACCCCGCGGCCAGATATGCAGGGCGTTTTTTTCCATCCTGAATCCGCCAGCATCACCGGGCGGGATCGTCAGCTCCTTGTAACCGAAATCGATATAGTACTGGCTGTACTGGAATCGGTCGTGTTGCAACTGGTGCTGCAGGCGGGCTGCCGAATAGGCGCCGTCGGCGCCGAAAATCAGACCGGCACTTTTAACCTGTAACGGAGCGCCGCCCTGTGAAAAACTGACCTGGTTGGTCTTCCAGTCGATGGCCTCGCATTTATGATCAAAAAACAGTGCCGCGCCCTGCTGTTCGGCCAGGTCCATCAGCCGTTTATTCAGTTCCCCGCGGGAAACGGAATTGATGAACTGCCCCTCCCGGCCGTATGGCTGAAAATTCGTTTGTCCGTTTGCGTGATGAATATACCGCCCGTGCATGGGGATACAGATTGTCCGGATCTCATCCATGATCCCCACTTCCGCCAGAGCCCGGATGCCCCGGTCGCTCAGCGCGAGGTTGATGGAACGGCCCGCGCTCATTTTTTCCCGGCGCATATCGCCCCGCCGCTCGTACACTTTTACCCGGTAACCGCGTTTCGACAGGTAAATCGACAACAGCGATCCTACCAGCCCCGCCCCGATGATCGTAATTTCTTTTTTCATGATGATATAACCCTGATATATAAGCGAAAATTAATCCCGGCTCCTGATTCCTAACTCCTGACAATATCCCCGATAATCCTCCCGAACGTAAACACTTCCTCAAACGTATTGTACAACGGCACCGGCGCCACCCGGATCACATTGGGTTCACGCCAGTCGGCGATGACGCCCTGCGCGGTCAACTGTTCAAAAACCTCCCGGCCCTTTTCCAGCATCAGCATGGAAACCTGGCAGCCCCGTTCCGGTTCACCGGCGGGGGTAATGACTTCGATCATTTTTTCAGCCTGCCGGCTGTTGATTTCGCCGAGGTTAAAATGCAGGAATCCGGAAAGTGAATTTCTTTTCCGATGCAGGCGGTCCATCCCTGCCTCTTCAAAAATATCCAGCGCAGCCTTATGCGCGGCCATCGACAAAACGGGCGCGTTGCTCAGCTGCCAGCCTTCGGCCGTGGGGATCGCTTCAAATCCCTTATCCATCCGGAACCTTGTTTCCTTGGTATAACCCCACCAGCCGGCAAAGCGGGGAAGCCTCGTATCGGCCCCGTGTTTTTCATGAATGTAAACTCCTCCCACCCCGCCGGGACCGCTGTTTAAATATTTATACGAACACCAGCAGGCGAAATCAATATCCCAGTCATGCAGTTTCAGTTCCACGTTGCCCGCCGCGTGCGCGAGGTCATACCCCGCATATGCGCCAACTGCATGCGCGGCTTTGGTGATAGCAGGCAGGTCGAACAACTGGCCGGTATAATAATTTACCCCGCCGAATAACACAACGGCAATACTGTCGCCATGCAGGCGGATGGCGGCTAGGATATCTTCCGTACGCAGGTGATGTTCGCCTTCCCGCGGCGATACTTCCACCACGGCTTCCGCGGGATCAAATCCGTGATAGCGGGCCTGTGATTCAAACGCGTACTGGTCGGAAGGAAAGGCCCTGGCCTCGCAAAGGATCTTGTACCGCTGTCTGGTCGGGCGGTAAAAACTCACCAGCAGCAAATGCAGGTTGACGGTGAGAGAATTCATCACCACTACTTCCGTTTCGTTGCAGCCGACGATCGCGGACAATTGCCGGGGAAAATTTTCATGATAGGGCAGCCAGGGATTTTTGGCATGGAAATGCCCCTCCACGCCCATCTGCGCCCAGTCGTCCAGTTCCTGCTGCACATACGCTGCAACCGTTTTGGGCTGAAGGCCCAGCGAATTGCCGGTAAAATAAATGCAGTCCTTACCCTGGTGCCGCGGGATGAAAAATTTATTCCTGAATGATCTCAAAGCATCTTTCTCATCTGCCTGCCGGGCGAATTCCAAACTGTTCTGGTATTCCATTCATCAGGTTTTTGGCTAAAGCCGTTTAATTGTTCAATGTTTGCCCCGGGCTAAAGCCCGGGGCAATAGATGTTCTCTCTTCAAAAACTTCTATTCAATTTCAATACTATTTTATTCCAGCACCGGAATCTGAATCAGCTTTGATCTTTTTTGCCCCGGCCTGAAGGCCGGGGCAATTAATCTTCTCCTTCTAAGAACACCTGTTCAATATTATTTTATCCCCGCATAAAATTATGTATCAGCTTTGAGCTTTAATTGCCCCGGGCTAAAGCCCGGGGCAATAGATGTTCTCTCTTCAAAAACTTCTATTCAATTTCAATACTATTTTATTCCAGCACCGGAATCTGAATCAGCTTTGATCTTTTTTGCCCCGGCCTAAAGGCCGGGGCAATTAATCTTCTCCTTCTAAGAACACCTATTCACTATTATTTAATCCAGGCACGGGATTATGTATCAGATTTGAGCTTTGTCCCTGCTTTCTTGTTCCGGCTTTCTTGCCTCTGCTTTCTTGCC
>CAYNSL010000006.1:29958-33514 GCA_964399755.1 uncultured Chitinophaga sp.
GCTTTCTTGCCTCTGCTTTCTTGCCCCGGCTTTCTTGCTCCGGCCTGATTTGCCCCGGGCTTTAGCCCGGGGCAAAGGATTCTTTCTGACTGGGCTTTAGCCCAATTCTCCATCAACGGTTGCTATCACTTTCAATTCGATCGCGATCGGTGTCGGCAGGCTTTTCACCTCCACCGTGGTCCGGCAGGCCTGCACGGTTTTAAAATACTCCCCATAGATTTTATTATAGACCGGGAAATCTTTTTTCATGTTCGTCAGGAACACCGTTACATCCACGATCTTTTCCCAGCTGCTGCCGCTGGCCTCGAGCACCGCTTTCACATTGGCGAAAACGGAATGGCATTCGGCTTCGATATCATATTTCACGATATTCCCTTCCTTATCCAGTTCCAGACCGGGAATGGAATTGTCCTTCGGATTACGCGGACCGATACCGGAGAGGAATAAGAGGTTTCCAACCTTCCGTGCATGCGGGTAGGCGCCCAGCGGGGCGGAGGCGTTATTGGTGTGGATGATATCGCTCATGTTTGTTGGGCTAAAGCCCTTTCTAAATTAATTATAAGTTCCCGGGGTTGAAACCCCGGGCTAATAGCCCCGGGCTATAAATCCGGTTTTAATAATTCTATTTTCATAATTCAATACAAATATTTTTCGCCTCGGTAAAAAACCGCAGCGCTTCCCATCCGCCTTCACGCCCCACGCCGCTGTTCTTCATGCCGCCGAAGGGGGTTCTTAAATCGCGGAGCAGCCAGCAATTCACCCAGATGATCCCGCTCTCCGTTTTTGCCGCCACACGGTTGGCCCTGGTAATATCCTGCGTCCAGATCGTTGCGGCCAGTCCGTATTGCGTGGCGTTGGCCAGCGACAGGGCTTCTTCTTCGGTTTTGAATGATTGCAGGGTTACCACGGGGCCGAATATCTCTTCCTGGTTGGTGGCACATTGCGGACCCAGTCCTTCGATCACCGTAGGTTGTATAAAATAACCATTCGCACATCTCCCCTTCAAATTGACAGGCCGTCCCCCGCAGAGGATCTTACCGCCTTCCAGTTTCGCGGTATCGATACAGCGCAGTATTTTTTCGAAATGCTGTTTACTCACGATGGCGCCCTGGCTGATATTTTCCTCCATCGGGTCGCCCACCGTCAGCGCCTGGGTTCGCTCTACAAATTCCTTCCTGAATTTTTCATAGATGCTCTCTTCTACCAGGATACGGCTCCCGCAGAGGCAGATCTCGCCCTGGTTGGAAAAGGAGGAAAGCAAACTGGTCTTCATCATTTTCTCCCAATTGCAATCCGCGAATATGATATTGGGATTTTTCCCGCCCAGTTCCAGCGACAGTTTTTTGAAACGGGGCGCGGCAATGGCGGCGATCCGCTCACCCGCCCTGGTACTCCCGGTAAAGGAAATGGCTTTGACCGCGGGATGCGATACAATGGATTCCCCCGCGCCGGGTCCGGTGCCATGGATAATATTCAGCACGCCCGGGGGAAGCCCCGCCTGCTGACAGATCTTTGAAAGCAGGAATGCCGTTACCGGCGTTACTTCCGAGGGTTTGGCCAGCACGCAATTGCCTGCGGCCAGCGCCGGGGCGATCTTCCAGGTAAATAAATAAAGCGGGAGGTTCCATGGCGATATGCAACCCACAATCCCCAAAGGCTGGCGCAGGGTGTAGTTCACCGCGCGGTCTTCCATCGGGTGCGACTCGGTGGCGAAATGCATGATCCCCGTGGCAAAGAACCGGAAATTGGCCGAAGCCCGCGGGATATCCACCTGCCTGCTCAGCCAGAGCGGCTTGCCGTTGTCGTTGGTTTCGGCAAGGGCCAGTTCGTCCAGGTGCGCATCGATCCCTTCGGCGATCCGGTTCAGGATCCTGAACCTTTCTTCCACCGGTGTCCTGCTCCAGCCCGGAAAGGCTTTTTGCGCGGCCTGCACGGCGGCCTCCACATCTTTCGGGCCCGACGCGGGAATTTGCGCATATACCTCACCGGTAGCCGGGTTCAGGTTATCCAGGAATTCCCCGCTCAGCGGTCCGACCAGGTTACCCCCGATATAATTTTCTAAATGATATGGAATGGAAAGACTCAATTACTGATTGTTGTTTCGTTACTTTCCCAACTCCTAACTCCTGACTCCTAACTCCCGTCTAAATACTCCCCGTCCTCCCCCCGTCCACCGGTATACTCACCCCGTTTACATAGGATGCCGCCGGCGAAGCCAGGAAAGCCGCTACAGCCGCGATCTCCGAAGCGTCGGCAAATCGTTTCATCGGCACTTCTTCGCGCATGTTCTCTTCTACGATATCCACAAGGGTATTGCCTCTTTTGGCCGTATTCGCGATCAGCGACGACAGGCGCTGCGTGGCGGTAAATCCCGGCAATACGTTGTTCACCGTGATGTTGAACTGTCCCAGTTCATTGGCCATGCTCTTGGCCCAGCTGGCCACCGCCCCGCGGATCGTATTGCTCACCCCCAGGTTTTTGAGCGGGATCTTCACCGAAGTGGAAATGATATTGATGATACGTCCGTATCCTTCGCTTTTCATCGAAGGCACCACCGCCTTTGCCAGGATATGGTTACAGACGAGGTGCTGGTTAAACGTATCGAGAAATGCCTGTTCGCTGGCATCAATCACGGGTCCCGCCGGCGGGCCCCCTGAATTATTGACGAGGATATGTACCGGTTTTTTGGCGACATGTCCCGCGATCGCAGTCCTGACCTCATCCGGTCTCGAAAAATCGGCCAGCAGCCAGCCATGTTCCTGCCGCAGGCTACTGTCAAGTTTCTGCACCGCCGCTTTCAGGGCTTCCTCATTGCGGGCGACCAGGGTGCAATGGGCGCCCAGCAGGGCCAGCTCTTCCGCCACGGCCAGCCCGATGCCCTGCGTGCTGCCGCAGATCACCGCGTATTTTCCTTCGAGGGAAAGATTCATATCGCCAAACCTACATCAAAAAGTTGTAATTTTTCGGCCACGTTCACCCGTTAAACCCCTGCACTATGGCCGTCATTGCTCCCTTTAACCTGAAGAAATGGATTGCAGAAAACCGCGACCTGCTCAAACCCCCGGTTGGTAACCAGTGCGTGTATAAGGACGCGGAGAATTTTATCGTGATGGTGGTGGGCGGACCCAACGCGCGCAAGGACTATCATTTCAACGAGACCGAAGAACTGTATTACCAGCTCGAGGGCGATATCGTAGTAAAGATTATTGATAACGGTGAATTCAAAGACATCCCGATCAAAGAAGGGGAAATGTTCCTGCTCCCGCCCAAAACCCCGCATTCGCCGCAGCGCGGGCCGGGCACCGTGGGACTGGTAATCGAAAAGAAAAGGGAATCCGAGGACGACGGCTTCCTCTGGTTCTGTGAAAACTGCGGGAACAAATTATATGAAGAAACTTTGCACGTGGATGATATCGTGAAACAACTGCCTCCCGTGATGAACCGGTTCTGGGAAAATACCATGCACCGCACCTGTTCCAAATGCGGAGCCGTGATGGAACCGCCGGTGAAAAGATCATGAAGTGAAATGATAAATTTTAAATGTTAAATGTTAAAT
>CAYNSL010000006.1:33614-34894 GCA_964399755.1 uncultured Chitinophaga sp.
GTTTTAAGTGTTAGGTTTTAAGTGTTAAGTTTTAGGTGTTTCATTAAAAATGACTATCAATTACAGATAAAATAGACAGCGCAGACATATTCATGAAAATAGATATCCATACGCATATCATGCCGGACAAAATGCCCAACTGGACGCAGAAATTCGGTTACGGGGATTTTATTCATCTCGAACACCGCGAATGCGAAGCCTGCATGATGAAGGGCGACAAGGTCTTTCGCGTGGTGGGCGAAAACTGCTATAAGCCCGATGTGCGGCTGAAGGAAATGGAAGAAAGGGAAGTGACGGTGCAGGTATTGTCTACCATCCCGGTATTGTTCAACTACTGGGCACGGCCGGCCGACGGACTGGAAACATCACAGTTCCTCAATGATCATATCGCGGCAACGGTCGCCAAGGAATCGCATCATTTCATCGGGCTGGGCACGGTACCGATGCAGGATACCGACCTTGCCATCGAGGAAATGGAACGATGCGTCAAGGAATTGAAAATGCCAGGGCTGGAAATCGGGAGCAATATCAACGGACTCAACCTGTCGGATAAACGTTTCTTCCCGTTTTATGAAGCGGCCGAAAAACTGGGCTGCGCCCTTTTCATCCATCCCTGGCAGATGATGGGCGAAGAACAGATGGAAAAATACTGGCTGCCCTGGCTGGTGGGCATGCCGGCCGAAACCTCCCGCGCCATCTGCTCCCTGATCTTCGGCGGGGTTTTTGAAAAATTCCCGAAACTGCGGGTGGCCTTCGCACACGGCGGCGGATCCTTTCCCTTTACCCTGGGCCGGATCGAGCATGGCTTTAAAGTGCGGCCCGACCTCACCACGGTCGATAACCCCATCAATCCCCGCGATTATATCGGCCGGTTCTGGATCGACAGCCTGGTGCACGACCGGAAGGCTTTTAATTACCTGCTCGACCTGTTCGGGGAAGACCATATCTGCATGGGCAGCGACTATCCCTTCCCGTTAGGCGAACACAAACCCGGACGCCTGATCGAGAAAATGGACCTGGGCAAAAAAACGACCCGGAAACTGCTGCACCGCAATGCCGAGAAATGGCTGGGGTTTGAGGAGAAGAACCTGCCGTTCTTTGGATAGATACCCGGGATTGAAAAGTCAACTACCGTATCCTATTCTACCGTCGTAAATTTTGGTCCCGATAACTATCGGGATTTGGAATTGGGAAATTTTGGAATTTATCCTACAGCACCAGTGGTATTATTTAACCTTAAATGCATTTACGGCCGGGTTCAGGGAAAGGCATAATTGCCG
>CAYNSL010000006.1:34994-49734 GCA_964399755.1 uncultured Chitinophaga sp.
ATTATTTAACCTTAAATGCATTTACGGCCGGGTTCAGGGAAAGGCATAATTGCCGGTTAACATTCCACAAATGCTTTTAATTCCAATTTCATGAAGACGGAGGATTTGATGCTGCGCATCACACCCTCTACAAACCATAAGTATTATTAAATATTAAACCGACCTCCGCGAATCACGCCCCCACTCGCCACTAGCCACTCGCCATTAATAATTAAACAAATCCGGGTAATCCGTAATAATCCCGTCCACCCCCATCTCCTTTAATTTTTTAATCGCGGCCTGGTCATTCACGGTCCAGGGCACGACGCGGATATCGTTCTCCGGGGCATGGCATTTCCGGATCAGGTCTTCGGTGACCAGCGAATAATGCGGGCTGTAGACCGAGGGTTTGAAGCCGAGTTTTTTTATCTGCTCATCAAAGGGAACCTTATCGGTGTCTTCCACCAGCAGGGCGGTCTTCAGGGCGGGATATTTCCGGTGCAGGTACTGCAACGTGCGGATATCAAAAGACTGGATGATCACGTAGGGCTCTATCTTTTTTTCGCGGATCACGGCCATCAGCAGGTCCACGAATGCTTCGGGAGCAGGGTGATAAATATTATCGGTGGAAGGCTGGGTCTTGGTTTCGATATTCAAATATGGATAATGCCGGCGCCCGCCGGTCTTCATGAACTGGTTGATGCTGTCGATCAGTTCCGACAGCAGCGGCTTGGTGACTTTTATTTTCTGCTGTTTCGGGAATCGCGGGTGCGGTTTCATTCCCACATCGTACCGCTGCGTTTCCGCATAAGTCATCTGGAAAATATTCAGCGATTTCTCTTCCGTTTCCGTCACATACCCGCCGCCGGGTTTCGTGGTGATCTCGTGGTTAAAGAAAGGTTCGTGCGACAGGATGGCTTTTTTGTCTTTGGTAAAAACGATATCCATTTCGAGCGTGGTCACGCCCATTTCGAGCGCCTTCATCATCGCCGGTATCGTGTTTTCAGGCATCAGGCCCCGGCAGCCGCGGTGGCCTTCGATATCGAAATTCCCCCCGGCGGCGCCATCCCTTCCTCCCCCGTTGTCTACGGGCTGATCAGGGAGTTGTTTGGAGGGGGAACAGCTCATAAGCATGAATATCGCTGTTAATGCCAAATAATTTTTCATGAAGGAAACACTTTTGATTTCCGTTCTTCCATCCATTGCCCCACGGTTTTCCCGTCGCCTTCCTGCTGTTTCAGTTGCCGAACGATATTGTCATAACTTTTTTCGTCGCGGTTCTGGCTCAGCTTGTGCACATTGTCCAGCTCGGTGACTTCGATTTCAAAACCCACGATGGCTTTGCGCAATTTGTCCAGATAATCTGCCGGCAGGTTCTCGTAAATGGTAGAGGAAGAGGTATCGCCGTTCTCAAAATGCAGGCTGAGTTTTTTCAGCAGTTCAACCAGTCCTTCATCATCCATCCACTTCAATGTACCCCTGGCATGCACGGAAATATAATTCCAGGTGGAGGCCTGGTGGGGGTTGCCGGTATACCAGGCGCCGCTGACATAGGCATGCGCCCCTGTAAAAATCACCAGCGCATCCGGTCTTTCATCCAGGGCATGGTGGTGGTCCGATTTCCTCGCCACATGCCCGTAAAGAAAGAGCCGGTCTTCTTTTTCTTCCAGCAATACGGGAACCTGCGTGGCCTCAATCCTTCCGCTTGCCGCCGCGCCGATCAGCATGACAAATGGATGCTGCCGCATAAAAGCAATCAGTTTCTCCCGGTCGTTTTCCTTGTATTGGGGATAATTATACATGCGTGGATATTTTGCGGGCTACGGACCTGGCACCGCCGCCGTTCCTTTTATCTGATTTAATGCGGCTATTCGATGGTCTCCGCGATCTTTTCCGATTTGATATCGGCGTTCCGCATCGCGATGCTCCTGATCACGAAAGAGGCGAATTCACGAAATGCCTTCTTCGTTACTTCATCGTCGCCCATCATCACCGGCACGCCTTCATCACCGCCCTCGCGGATACTCTGCACCAGCGGGATCTGCCCCAGGAAAGGAATATCATATTCATCGGCCAGCCGCTTGCCGCCTTCTTTTCCGAAAATATAATATTTATTCTCCGGCAATTCGGCCGGTGTAAAATAACTCATGTTCTCCACCAGCCCGATCACCGGCACGTTGAGCTGCGCCTGCCCGAACATCGCGATCCCTTTCTTGGCATCGGCCAATGCCACATCCTGCGGGGTGGTTACAATCACCGCGCCCGTAACCGGCACGGTTTGCATCAGCGTAAGATGTATATCACCCGTGCCCGGCGGCATGTCCACCACGAGGTAATCAAGCTCGTCCCAGTACACATCCGTCACGAACTGCCGGATCGCGCTGCTCGCCATCGGACCGCGCCAGATCACCGCGTTCTTTTCATCCACCAGCAATCCGATGCTCATCAGTTTGATGCCGTAACGTTCGAGCGGAGCGATCTTCGCGTCGCCGTCGCCCACATCGATCATCATCGGCCGCTCGCCGCGTACGCCGAACATAATCGGCACGCTGGGCCCGTAGATATCCGCGTCCATCAGTCCCACTTTAGCGCCGCCCTGCGAAAGCGCCAGCGCAAGGTTGGCCGCCACCGTTGATTTCCCTACGCCGCCCTTGCCGCTCACGACGGCGATAATATTTTTCACTTTGGGCAACACCGCGCCGGCGTCGGTGCGCTTGGTGGTGGTATTAGCGGTGAACTTCACATTCACCACCGCATCCTTGCTCACCAGCAGCTTCACCGCGTTCACGCAGGCGTTTTTGATCATGTCCTTCATCGGGCAGGCGGGCGTGGTGAGCACCACGGTAAAGGAAACATAATTACCCTCGATTTCGATATCCTTCACCATGTTCAGCGTTACAATGTCTTTGCCGAGGTCGGGTTCCTGTACGTTACCCAGCGCTTCAAGTATTTTTTCTTTTGTCATTTTCCAAGTATTTGTTAAAAACGGTAGGGAAGGGCAAAGTTAACCAATGTAGCGGGCAATTTGTTTTACGAAATCAGCAACTTGTCTTTATTTTTGGCGCAGTGAAGAAAACTCTACTCTATAGCGGCATTGGCCTTCTTTTTTTCTCTTCCGCCGCCCGCGCGCAGTTCGAAACCTCCCGTGATTCCGTGGTACAGTTATATGGCGTGGTGATGACCGCCGACAGCCTGGTAGGCATTCCGGCCGTGAGCATCATGGTCAGGGGACAAAACCGCGGGACCATCACCAATGCCCAGGGTGTTTTTTCCATCGTGGTGCTCAAGGGCGACCAGATCGAGTTCACGCACGTGACCTATAAACCCAAAACGGTTACCATTCCCCGCAACCTGGAGGGTAACCAGTACAGCGTGGTGCAACTGATGGTGATCGATACCGTGTACCTGCCCGCGACGATCATCCGGCCGCGACCGACACCCGAACAGTTTGCCCGCGATTTCGTAAAGAACAAAGTGCCCGACGACGATATCGAGATCGCCCGGCGCAATACCAACGCGGCTAACAGCAGGGCCTGGATGCATACCGTTCCGGCCGATGGCGGCGAGGCCACCCGCGTGCAGTTCAACAAAATCGCCAACAAAGCGGTATACCAGGGTTCCCTCCCGCCGATGAATATCTTCAACCCGGCCGCCTGGGCCAGTTTTATCGAAGCATGGAAACGGGGTGATTTTAAAAACAAGTAGGCCCTGCCCTTCTCGCTGTCACTGGTGAGGCTTTGGATTTGATCAACCATTAATTTCAAGGTATATTTTTTAAACCGCATCGGTTATTATGTTGCCGGCTGCAGCGCCCTGATCACCGCCTGTTGCGTCGCACACTTGTACGTTCTGTTCGCTCATCATCATTTACCACGCCGATCCGAAAGACTATTGCCAATTGTTTACTGTTTACTGTTTATTGTTTACTGCCAATTGTCCTCCCATGAACTATCCTAATCGCGTTTAAACGGATTCATCGTATTTTTGAATCGAAATTATTCTTTGACGCTATCAATCCGAACCAACAGCAACTGGCAAGGACCAAAGAAAACCGCAACCATTATGACTATCACCAAAGGGGCTTCTATCACCGTCGTCGGCGCCGGCACCATGGGCAACGGCATCGCGCATGTTTTCGCGCAAACCGGTTTTAACGTAACGCTGTTCGATATCTCGCTGACCCAGCTCGACCACGCGGTCGCGACCATCGGGAAGAACCTCGACCGGCAGGTTGCCAAGGGGGCGCTCACCGAGGCGCAGAAAAAAGAAACGCTCGGTAATATCCATATCAATTCGAACATGGTCGATGCCGTAAAAGACGCGGAACTGGTGGTGGAAGCGGCCACCGAAAACGAAACCCTGAAACTGGAGATCTTCGGGCAGCTCGACCGGTTCGCTCCCAAAAACACGATCCTCGCCAGCAACACTTCATCCATTTCGATCACGAAGATCGCCGATATCACCGGCCGCGCGGATAAAGTGATCGGGATGCACTTCATGAACCCCGTGCCCGTGATGAAACTGGTGGAGATCATCAACGGCTACTCTACATCAAAAGAAGTTACGCATGCCATCGTGGCCCTCAGCCAGCAACTGGGCAAAGTGCCCTGCGTGGTAAACGACTATCCCGGTTTTATCGCCAACCGCATCCTGATGCCCATGATCAATGAAGCGATTTACAGTTTGTATGAAGGCGTGGCCGGCGTGGAAGAGATCGATACCGTGATGAAACTGGGTATGGCCCATCCCATGGGCCCCCTCCAGCTCGCCGATTTTATCGGGCTCGATGTTTGTCTTGCCATCCTGAAAGTGCTGCACCAGGGTTTCGGCAATCCCAAATACGCGCCCTGTCCCCTGCTCGTCAACATGGTCACCGCCGGCAAACTCGGCGTCAAAAGCGGGGAAGGGTTTTATGTGTATACGCCGGGGAGCAAGGAGATGGTGGTGAGCGGGCGGTTTACCTGAAAAACTAATATTGTTTTTTAACTATTGTTCTGCGCAGCTTACAGCTTCGCACATTCAACATTTTTAATGTCATTAAACTTTCCAACAATCTCTTCCAGCTTTTCCATCGGCACCCCGATCTCCATCACGCAAAACAACTGCAATTCCTGTTTTTCCACCACGCAATCAAACTGCTTCACGATCCGCATCACTTCATTCATTACGGTGTAACCGAATTGCAGGCGGTAGCGGACCAATACGGGTTTTTTAACTGCGGGCGTCAGCTGCAGGGCCAGCGCCGCCGCTGTTTTGTAGGCGTTGATCAAACCGGGAATGCCGAGTTGGGTTCCGCCGAAATACCGTACGACAATAATCAATACATTAGTCAATTCCTTACTGTCGATCTGCCCGAGGATGGGCCGCCCCGCCGATCCGGAGGGTTCGCCGTCGTCGCTCACCCGGAAATTCGTGCCATCGGTCCCGATCCGGTAGGCAAAACAATGGTGGGTGGCTTTGGGATGTTCTTTTTTTATGGCAGCAAGCTTTTCCTTAAAATCCGGCACGGAAACTACCGGAGATGCATAAGCGATAAACTGGCTGCCCCGGTCGCGGAATTCGGCCCGGGTCGCTTTTTCGATAGTATGATAATAACCGGCCGCCATCAGTCGAAGATGGATATTTCATCGCCATGGATGTTTTTCCGGTAATAGAAAATATGGTCGGTATCCAGCCGCTCCTCCCCGGTCTGAACGGCGTTCCGCAATTGGGGGGCGGGCAGACCCTTGCCCTGCAGCGCCACCCGGCCGCTGACGATCCTCCTCGCTTCATCCCAGGTGCCCGCGTCGATAAACCCGTTTAGCAAACCGGCCCCTCCTTCCACCAGCACGCTTTGCAGTTGCAGGTCGTAAAGCGCGTGCAGCAGTTGGGGGACCAGGGGGGCGTCCTTTGAAACCCGGTAATACCGGGTCAGGCCATCGTCGGCATCTTTCTTTCCATTAACAATGACGGTCCTCACCTGCCGGTTGAAAATTTTCAGGGTGGCGGGCAGTTTCAGATCCATATCCAGCACCAGCCTTACCGGCGAAGGGCCCGGCCATAACCGCGTCGTCAGTTCGGGGTCATCCAGCAATGCCGTATTTGTTCCCACCAGGATGGCCGCTTCCTCGCTCCGCCACCGGTGAACCAGCCGGTTGCTGAATTCATTACTGATCAGTAATCTTTCCGTTGACGGAACTTCATTCGTATCCCCCTGGTGCCGGGGGGCGATGAACCCGTCGATAGTTTCCGCCCATTTCAGGATCACGAAGGGACGGCGTTTTTCATGATAGGTAAAAAAACGTTTATTCAGTTCCCGGCACTCATTTTCCAGCACTCCGGTCACGACTGCTATACCCGCCTCCCTTAATTTTTCGATACCCTTGCCCGAAACCTCGCTGTTCGTGTCAACGCAGCCGATCACCACCTGCGGGATCTTATGCCGGATGATGAGGTCCGTGCAGGGCGGCGTTTTACCGAAATGCGCACAGGGTTCCAGGGAAACATACAGCGTGGAGCCGGCAATCAGTGGTTGATCATCTGTATGAACAGATTCGATACAATTGACTTCAGCATGCGCTTGCCCGTACTGCCGGTGCCAGCCTTCACCGATGATCCTGTTACCATGCACCAGCACCGCTCCCACCATGGGGTTGGGCGCCACATGACCCGACCCCTGCCGGGCAAGTTCAAGACAACGGTACATATACGTTTCATGCGGGATCATGCGGGATGAATGGATGGCAAAGTTATAATAAAGAACGACGGTGAGAGGAATTGGGTATTGGGTCCCGATAACAATCGGGATGGGAATCGGGCACTAAAGCGGTTAAATTCACTACAGGTTCGTTTGCTTCCGAAAGTAAAGTGGACCTTTTTATTGGTTCGACGGGCATCGGGATGGAGCTTTTGATTTAGTCTCGTTTTAATACCTGTCAGCAACCAACAAACACAATTATCATGGAAACACTCGCCGCTTTCAGCCCCATTGCTCATTGTAGATTGTCGATTGCCGACTGCTGACTGTCGACTGCCGACTGTCGACTGCCGACTGCCAATTGACTATTCTACTTTCGTAAGTTTGCCACATGACGATCCAGGAAGCGACCTATCATTTTTTAAGTCAGTTGCGCCATATTTACCCGGAAGGAGAAGCCGTGGCGATCACCGACCGGATCATGGAATTCATTACCGGTTCGAAGAATATCGAACGAATGATGCACAAGAATGAGGCCCTGTTACCGGATGAAGAAGAAAAAGTCGGTCCGCTGCTCCGGCGTTTGTTGTCGCAGGAGCCCTTGCAATACGTAACGGGCGAAGCCTGGTTCTGCGGGCTAAAATTCTATGTCGACAAAAACGTGCTGATCCCCCGGCCCGAAACGGAAGAACTGGTGGAATGGATCATTTCAAATGTAAAGTTCCCTGTGGAATCGCTGCGCATCCTCGATATCGGGACGGGAAGCGGCTGTATCGCCGTTTCGCTGAAACGAAGGATCCGCAAAGCGGAAGTATGGGCCTGTGATTTAAGCGAAGCTGCGCTGACTGTTGCGCGGAAAAACGCGGAGGAATTGGGGGCTTCGGTTAATTTCAGGGCGCTTGACTTTTTGAATACAGAAAACAGGGAACAATTACCCGTTTTTGATATCATCGTCAGCAACCCGCCCTATATTCCCGAACAAGATAAATCTTCCCTTCAACCGAACGTGCTGAACCACGAACCGGCTGTCGCATTATTCGTACCCGACCGGGACCCGCTTGTTTTTTACCGTGCGATCGCGGCATTCGGGCAGACACACCTCACCCCAGGCGGCCGGGTTTATACCGAAATCCACGAAAACCTCGGGGAAGCCACGCTATCGGTATTCATTGCCGCGGGCTACAGCGCCGAACTCAAAAAAGATATGCAGGGGAAGAACAGGATGGTGAAAGCGGAGAGGAGATGATAATTGAAAGATGACAGATGATAGTTGGAGATAAAAGATGATCAGATAAAAGCTAAAAGTTGGGGGGTCTGTATTGCGGAGTAGTTAATGGTTGGCCAGTTCACTGTTCTGATCTGCAAGACCCGGAAATTGATTTGAAAAATCCGCTTCTGCGGAGATGATTATGCATTTAAACCTCAGGACGTAGCTGTAAACGGGAGCGCCTCCCCCTATTCAATTCGTCCACGGCTTCGCCGGATGATTAACCATTATACCCACCGGAAAAGGAAGCAATAGAAAATTTTAAATACTGTGAGCGACCCAGGCTTACCACGCACGACTCCTAACTCCTAACTTCTAACTCCTAACTTCTAACTCCCGGCTATTGCTCTATCCTCGCCACCACTTTCGCCGAATCCTTCTTCGCGATCCGCATCACGCGGAACACTTCGCCATAGTAGGCGCTGGTATCGGCATTGATGACCACCACCGGGGTATCGCGCAGGGCCCTGTATTTCCGGATCTCCTGCGATAAGAGTGAATCGAAAATGGCGGCGGGTACTTTTTTATTACCGATGGAATACTGCTGGTCCTTGTCGATCGAAACCATGATATCCTGCTTGGCCTTGGTATCCTTGGTGCCCTTGGGCAGGCCCACTTTCACCACGTTGGGGTTGGCCAGCGTGGCGACGATGAGGAAGAACATGAGCAATATGAAAAGGATATCGTTCAGCGAGTCCGTGAAGACCTCCGACGCCTCTCCTTTGTGTTTTTTTCTGAACTTCATGGGGCGGAGGGTTTAGCGGGTGGGTTCCTGTAAAATATCGAGGAAATCTGAAGAGGCGGCCTCCATTTTGTTGGAGGTTTTGTCGATCTGCGTATTCAGGTAACTGTAGGCCAGGTAGGCGCCCAGCCCGATCACCAGTCCCGTGATGGAGGTGATCAGCTTGGTATAGATACCGCCGGCGATCGTACCCACTTCAAATTCATTAGAGCTGTTGATACGGGAGAACAATTGCATCAGTCCCACCAGGGTGCCCACGAAACCGAAAATGGGCGCGGCCTTCGAGACCACTGAAAGCACCCCGAGGTTTTTCTCCAGCTTGTACATTTCAAGCTGCCCCACGTTGTCCATGCTTTTTTCGATGCTGTCAAGCGGTTTCCCGATCCGCTGGATGCCCTTGTCGATGATCCGGGCCACGGGGTTATTGGTATTCTTGGCGAAATTGCGTGCGGCGGTGATATTCCCGCTCACGATATTGTCGCGGATGATGTTCATGAAATTGTCGTCGATCTTCGCCGCGTTGCGGATCGCGATGGTGCGTTCGGCGAACACATAGACTGCCAGCAGGAGCATGATGGCGAGGGGCACCATGATCCATCCCCCCATCTTAAGCAATTCAAAAAAACTCAGGTGGCCGTCGTGGTTGGTGTCGCCCGTAGCGAATTTGGCGGCCTGCTGTACGCTGTCGGCGATTTGTAAAAGGTCGAACATAGTTTCTTCTTTAGGTGTAAAAGTAGGGGTTGACGATTATCCCGGTCATTGCCTTTATCAACAATCCTGAATAACGTTTCCTTGAACGAGAAAAATAATGCCACGTTGTACGGCGCGGGGAAGTTTTAGAGTTCTTTAACGAAAAGCGGGCCGCCGCAATGCAAAAGAGGTTTAAAAGCCGGAAAGCCATTAAACCTCTTAGTCTGTAATGTAGTAAATCCTTTACGCCTTGACGCCGGCCTGTTTAACCATCAGGGCCTGGATCTGTTTCATGGTCATCTCCATGCCATCGGGGCTGCCGTCGAGAAAGATCACATTGCCCTTTCCGAATTCAGCGAAATTCTTGATGGCTTCGGTCCACATGCTGAAGAGTATGACATTGGTGTCGAGATTGGCCTGTTTCATCTGTTCGGCGGCTTCGGTCATGCCCCTTGCCACTTCCTGGCGGAACAGCGCCACGCCCTGTCCGCGTAACCGGGCCGCTTCTTTCTCCGCTTCGGCCGAGATCTTGATGGCGTTACCTTCCGCTTCGGCGGCCTTGGTCTTGGTGATCAGCAGGGCCTGGCCTTCGTTCTCGGCCGCGGCTTTCAGGTTATTCGAAGCCACCACCTTGCTCATCGAATCGAGGATCATCTTGTCGAAGGTAATATCGTTGATCTGGAGGTCCTGCAAATGATAGCCCCATGTTTCGAGGGTATGGTCGATCTCCGCCTTTACATATTCCACGATCTCCTTGCGCAGCGCGAGGATCTCCGCCTGTTTCTTGGTGGCGACAAAAGAACGGATATTTCCCTCGATGGTCCGGATCAGAGCCTGCATCAGGTCCTTGTCGGCAAAAAACTTAAATGCCACTTTCTTGATCGTTTCTTCATCCGCGTTCTGCACGGAATAGAGCAGCATGCTCTTGAAATACACATTGGCCTGGTCGGCGGTCACCGCCTGGAACTCGAGTTCCACCGAGCGGTTCTGGATAGACACTTTGCGGTAAACGGTCTCCAGGATCGGGACCTTCATGTTCAGACCCGGGCTGGCGATACGCCGGTATTTGCCGAACATGGTGATCACGCCGATATATCCCTGGTTGATGGAGAAAAGGGAGCTGAAAAAAATGACCGCGGCTACCAGGATCCACCAGTATTCCGAGAGCCAGTTGGAGAGGTTCATAATAAAAAGTTTTATGCCACAAGTTACGATATGTCAGGCAATCGGCTTAAGCGCTGAAATACGGGAGCGGCCAGTGATTCCCGGGCGGGGGGAACGGAGGAGAATGGCGGTGGATGGGGTGCATTGAGCTGAGAGCTTTGAGCAAATTCAAATTCAAATTGAGACTTAAGCAAGAAACGACTCCAACTCTTATCCCTGCCTGCCGGAAGGCAGGTTATATCTTTTAATTTTTATCTGCTCAGGATTTTTCCTCGCAGATCATCACCAGGTGCACCATGGTTTCCACCGCCTTATTCATGTCCTGCACGCTGATATGTTCCAGCTTGGAATGGATGCCCTGTTCTCCCGCGAAGAGGTTGGGACAGGGCAAACCCATAAAGGAGAGTTTGCTGCCGTCGGTGCCGCCGCGGATGCTTTCCATTTTCAGGGTCAGTCCCGCCCGGGCGATGGCGTCTTTCGCGTAGTCGACCACGTGAGGATGCGCATCCAGCACTTCCTTCATGTTGCGGTATTGTTCGGTGACGTTGAATTCAAAACTGGCTTTGGGATAGGTGCGCATTCTTTCTTCGATCTGCGTGCGCAGGTAATCTTCTTTTTTCCGGAGCCCGTCGGTTTCAAAATCGCGGATGATAAAATCGATCGTGCATTTTTCCGCGATGCCTTCCACCCGCACCGGGTGAATAAAACCCCGTTTGCCGTCGGTGGATTCGGGCGAGAGCCGGTCCTTGGGGAGGGCCGCGAGTATCTCCCCGGCGATCTTCATGGCGTTTACCATCTTGTCTTTCGCGTATCCCGGGTGGGCGATCACGCCGTGGATGATGACCTGCACGCCATCGGCGCTGAAGGTCTCATCTTCCAGCGAACCCGCATCGCCGCCGTCGAGCGTATAACCGAAATCGGCGCCCAGTTTTTTGAGGTCGATTTTAGCCGTGCCCTTGCCCACTTCTTCATCGGGGGTAAAGACAATTTTTATTTCCCCATGTTTAAGCGATTGATGCTGTACGAGGAAATTGGCCAGGTCCATGATCTCCGCCACCCCGGCCTTATCATCGGATCCCAGCAGCGTCGTACCCGAGGCCGTGATCAGGTCGTTCCCGATCTGTGTTTTCAGGTAGGGATAATCGCTTACGCGCAGCACCTGCGTCGTATCATCGGGCAGCACGATATCCTGTCCCTGGTAATTCGTATGCAGTAGCGGTTTAACGCCCGTCCCGCTGCAATCGGGCGCCGTATCCACATGTGCGCAGAAAAAAATCACCGGCACTTTTTTGGTGCTGGTGGATGGTATCGTTGCGTATACATATCCCCATTCATCCATGTGTGCATCCGGGAGGCCTATTTCTTTTAATTCCTCGACCAATACACTGCTCAGGCTCTTTTGTTTTTCAGTCGTGGGATAAGTATTGGATAAAGGATCGCTTTGCGTATCGATCTGCACATAGCGCATAAACCGTTCTGCAGCCGTAAAGGAATAATTTTCAAACATATCCGGAAATTTATTGGGACAGCGAATGTACGATGAATTACAGTGAGCCGGGAAAATCTTGTTAAAGACGGCCGAAGTATTTATCTTTTATCACTAAACAAAACCAACAGACATGAAAAAATGGCTAATCGGCTCCCTGGTGGGCGCCATTCTTGTATTCATCTGGCAATTCCTTTCCTGGACCATGCTGGGAATTCATAACGATGCCGCCAAATACCATCCTGCGCAGGACAGTATCATCAGTTATCTTTCATCGACCATTACGGAAGACGGCGCCTATATGATTCCTACCGCCAAACCGGGAACGCCCCGCAAGGAACATATGGAAATGGCCAAACAGATGGAAGGTAAACCATGGGCAACTGTCATTTATCACAAAAAATTTCATTATGGCATGACCATGCCGATGATCCGTGGTTTCCTGATCGACCTGTTCCTTGTTTTTTCACTGATCTATATTCTTACCCGGGGCGGCACCCCACCCGCTTACCGCATACTGGCCGGTTCGGTGGCCGTAGGGCTTTTTACTTTTCTCTGGGGGCCTTATACGGGGCACAACTGGTTTGATCTGCCAATGGACATGATCAAGGGCGACCTGATCGATGCCCTGGTGGCATGGGGTCTCTGCGGCGCCTGGCTGGGCTGGTGGCTAAACCGGAAATAAAACAAAGCGTGCCATGGTTTTGAACCGTGGCACGCTTGTTACAGAAATATTTTAAGGCATAATGATCAGCGGACTGCCACCTGAAATCTCCACCAGTTCCAGGTCAAAGATCAGGTCCTGCCCCGCCAGCGGATGGTTGGCATCCAGCATCACGGAAGCGTCTTTTATTTCCACGATCGTTACCTGGAATTGCTGGCCCTGCCCGTCGCTCATCATCAGGGGCATGCCCAGTTCCAGTTCCATATCCGTCGGGAAACGTTCTTTCGGCATATCGATCACCATCTCGGGGTTGCGGGGTCCGTAGGCTTCATCGTAAGGAATATTGATGGTTTTCTTTTCGCCCACCGACATCCCGGTAACGCCTTCGTCAAATCCCTTGATCACCATGCCGCTGCCCACTTCGAATTCCAGCGGTTCACGCCCGGCGGAACTGTCAAAGGTCTCCCCCGAAGTCAGTTTGCCGTGGTAATGCACTTTTATTTTGTCACCTTTTTTTACCTGTTGCATAGTTGTTTTTTTATTGAAACAAGGGCCGCAAGGTACTTGAAATATCCCATTGAAACCGTTTAAATATTTAGGGTTTCGCGCAGCTATATTTTCAGTATTTTGAAAGCCTAAAACAATACCGATGATCCGCCCAACACTATTCAAATCATTACTCCCCCTTGTATTGCTTTCCTTCGGATGTTCCGCGCAAAAAACGGCGCCCGTATCGCGCACCGACCCGCCCCGCATCCTCGCGGGAGCCGACCGGGTGAATGTTTACCTGCCCCTGATCAAAGGGAAACGCGTCGGGATCTTCGCGAACCAGACTTCCATCGTGGGCAATATCCACCTCGTGGATACGCTACGGAAACTGGGGATCGATATCAGGGCGATCTTCGGACCCGAACACGGTTTCCGCGGCACGGCAGATGCCGGGGAGAAAGTGGGCAACTATGTGGATGAGAAAACCGGTATCCCCGTGATCTCCTTATATGGAAGTAAAAAAAGCCCCTCCGCGGAAGACCTGAAAGATATCGACGTGCTCATCTTTGACCTGCAGGATGTGGGATGCCGTTTTTATACCTATATCAACTCCATGCAGGATTTCCTGGAAGCGGCACTGGAAAACCATAAGCCGCTGCTCCTGCTTGACAGGCCCAATCCGAATGGTTTTTACGTGGACGGACCCGTACTCGATCTGAAATATAAAAGCGGCGTGGGCCGCCAGCCTGTGCCCATCGTGTACGGGTTAACAATGGGCGAATACGCGATGATGCTATTGGGCGAGAAATGGCTGGGCGATAAAGCCAATGCCATCAACGCATATAATATTACCACGAAACAGACAAACGACACGCCCTTTCATTTCATGGTAATCAAGTGCGCGGGATACAACCATCTATCGAAATATGTGTTGCCGGTAAAACCCTCACCCAACCTCCCCAATATTCAATCCATTTACCTGTATCCTTCCACCTGTTTATTTGAAGGCACGGTACTGAGTGAAGGACGGGGCACCAATAAACAATTCCAGGTATTCGGTCATCCTTCATATCCCAAAAACATGTACTCATTTACCCCCAATCCCAATGAAGGAGCCAAAAGTTCCAAACTCTACGGGCAGCTTTGTTATGGATGGGATCTTTCCGGTACCCCTGAAGAAGTGCTCGCGAAAGTGGGCACCCGCATACAATTGAAATGGCTGATCGAAGCCTACCGTCTCTTTCCGCAGAAAGACAGTTTCTTCATTATCCCCAAATCCGGCAATATGGAGCAATCATCCATCACCCGGCTCGCGGGCAACAATGATCTCTGGCAGCAAATAAAAGCCGGCAAGAGCGAAGAAGAGATCCGGAAATCATGGGAACCCAAACTCAGCGAGTACAAAGCGATACGGAAGAAGTATTTGCTCTATGATGATTTCGAATAAAGCTGATTGGGAACCACGGAGGCATGAAGGGCGCATAGATTCTATGCTGAGCATCACACCCATTAAGATTAATAAGTATTTTAATACCAATAAGCGACCTATGCATATCACGCCTAACTTAAAACTTAAAACCTAA
>CAYNSL010000007.1:0-23467 GCA_964399755.1 uncultured Chitinophaga sp.
GGTTTGGTTGATTCAAAAACATATCTATATTTGTGCCTTCCGGAACCAAACTAATTCCTTAACTGCTAAAAACTTACAACGTGGCGTACGAGAATAACGACAAGAAGGCGGAGAGTATTTACAGCAAACGCATCCGAGCCGGGAAAAGAAGAACTTATTTTTTTGACGTCAGGGCAACCCGGGGAAATGACTATTACCTGACCATCACCGAAAGCCGGAAACGCTTTGATGATAACGGGTACGACCGGCACAAGATTTTCCTGTACAAAGAGGATTTCAACAAGTTTATCAAAGCCCTTGGCGAGGCAGTCGATTACGTGAAAACCGAGCTCATGCCGGACTTCGATTTCGATGCCTTTAACCATGACGAGGCGCAGGAAGAAACCGCCCGGCAAATGCCCGAATCCAATGGCCAGGAATCGGCCCC
This sequence comes from uncultured Chitinophaga sp., assembly GCA_964399755.1. Lineage (GTDB taxonomy): Bacteria > Bacteroidota > Bacteroidia > Chitinophagales > Chitinophagaceae > JJ008. Next base: position 428 of record CAYNSL010000007.1, read on the forward strand.
GGTAACCGAAGAACCTGAGACAGCCGCCCCCGTGGCCGAGCAGACCCCGGCGGAAGGAACTGCCTCCGAAGAGGTGGATAAATGGTGAAGCTTATTTTTTTTATTAATATCCCAAAAAAAATTATCTTACGTCCCGATTTCTGGTCCCAGACTGCCGGGCCGGTAAATATCAATCATTTAAAAAACAAATTATGCAACCAAAATTTACCCAACGAAATGGATGGTATTTCTGTTCGAGGATGGTAACACTGTTACTGTTCTTAGCGACATTCAATCAGTTGACCCTTGCCCAGGACAAACCGGGTGCCGCTAAAAAGGCCGATCAAAAAAGGATCGAAGCGAACGGGGCCAATGCCGCTCCTTCGGTAGGACCGGCTCCGATCCAGGTAGGGTCCAGAAACAACGACATTCTTCCCGACATCGGCAATCCTGCCAGCCGCGCTTTTTGTTATAACGGCGCAGGTCCTTTCCAGTTAAACAAACAATCGGTACTAAATACCACCCTGACGCCGATCGGTGCTCCTGTTAGTTTTGGTTTTCCCGGCGCTTCCGCATGGGTAACCACTACAAATAAATTATATGTAGTGGACCAGGCATCACCCTGGGCTTTGTATACAGTAGATACGCTCACAGGTGTCAGGACGTTTATCGCCAACTGTACCGGCGTTCCCCATGCAAACCTTACTGGTATGACATGGGATGCCTCCACGAATACCATGTATGGTGTTTCTACCGACCTGGCAACTTCAAGGATCTTTACAATTAATATCGCCACGGGTGTTTGTACGCCGATAGGTTCCAATTCCGCGGTTGCACCCGGTGTGATCATGATTAACGCAGCGCCCGGCGGCACACTTTTCTCCTCGGATATTGTAACAGATAACTTATACAGGTGGAACAAAACGACCGGTGTACCCACATTGATTGGTCCCCTCGGATTTAATGCAAACTTCGGCCAGGACGGACACTTTGATTTGAGCGACGGCCAATATTACTATGCCTGCTACAATGCAACGGCTGGCCAGGCGCAATTGCGTATTGTTGATACGCTTTCCGGTGGAAGTACGCTGGTTGGAACTTACGGTGGACAAATCGAGACGTTCTCCATTTACAACCCCCCGCTGCCGCCCTGCGCCGGTACGCCTAACCCGGGTAATACGATTTCTTCAACAGCGGTTGCCTGCCCGGCCGACTTATTCACTTTATCATTACAGAATAACCCGCTGGTTTCGGGTCTCACCTTCCAGTGGCAAACAGCGCCCGCAGCCGGCGGCCCGTGGACAAACGCTCCCGGCTCTCCGAATACGGCCTACTGGACACTATCACAATCGGTGCCAACATGGTATCGCTGCCAGGTAACCTGTAGCGGTAATACCGGAACTTCAACACCGGTATTCGTTGACCAGAATCCTTTCTATAATTGTTATTGTGTAATATTCGCTACCAATGCAGCCGACGAAGACCTCTTTAATGTAACGATCGGCACCCTGAATAATTCTTCCACCTGCGCCACAACGGGCCCTGGCCCCGGCAGTGTGAAGAACAGGTATTCTAATTACAGAACACCGATAGCTCCTTCTGATACCGGAAGACTGGTTACCGGTAATATGAATTTCTCTGTTCAGGTAGGTACCTGCGGTGGTAATTTCTCCAACGCGGTGGGTATCTGGATCGACTATAACCATAACGGCAGGTTCGATGATCCTGCAGAGAGGTTCTATCGTTCTAATTCAACAACGGTTGGCCCTCATATTGAATCAGGCACAGGGGTCATCCCGACTACGGCGCTTTCCGGCTTTACCGGTATGCGCGTGATCAGTGCAGAAACGGCTCCGGCCAATATCCTGCCCTGTAATACTTATACATGGGGTGAAACAGAAGATTACCTGGTGGATATCCAGCCCTGCGTACCCTTACCGGTAACCGGGGTAACAGCTCCGTCCGCAGTAAGCGGTGAATGTTCGGGTATCGTTGCCATTCCTGTAAATACCGGTACGGCTTCTTTCCCGACTTTCCGTTGGGAATACAGGGTCAATGCCGCATCTCCCTGGGCCTTCCTGAATGATGGCGACCTGGGTGGTGTAGTTACGGGCGCAACAACCGGTACGCTGGTGCTGATTAACGTTCCGACTTCACTTTCCGGATACCAGTTCCGTGCGATTGTATCGAACCCCTGTTCGGCGCTTGACTTCACGGCACCTCCGACGACCGTAACAATCGGTCCCCTGGTGGCCCGCGTATCGCCGACATCTGCTACGATTTGCCGTGGTACGATCCAGTCTATCACCCTGCAGAGCCCGCAGTCTACATTCTGTTCAGGTACGGTGAACATCAACGTTCCCGACAATAACCCGAACGGTATCCTGGCTTCTATTCCTGTATCCGGTATCCCCACATCTGCAACGATTACAGAAGTGCGGGTAACTTTCAACATGACCCATACATGGGTTGGCGACATGGTGATCAACCTGCGCGCCCCCAATGGCCAAACGATCAACCTGATCGGTCTGCTGAACAATGGTACAGGTAGTAACGGTACTGCCAACTTCGTCAATACATCTGTAAGTTCCGATAATACCTTCCCGCCGATGAGTGGCGCTCCTGCTCCGCGTACGGGTGTGTTCCGCGCAGACCGTTACAATACGGTAGGTGTGGGTCCGAACCTGCTCCCGACTACGACTACGGTTTGGGGTCCGCTGATGAACGCAGCTACTATTAATGGTAACTGGACACTGGGTATGGCCGACCTCGGTCCGGCTGACCTTGGTGTATTGCAAAACTGGTGTATCACGATTTCTTATGGTGCTCCTGTAACAGGTATCTGGTCGCAGAACCCGGCTCCCGCACCGCCCAACCAATACCAGAATATGTGGATCAATTCAGGTGCAACTATTCCTTATACCGGTACGCCTGTATCACAGATTTGGGTAACCCCGACTGCCAACACAGTGTACACTGTTGTGGCCAGCACCGTTTCACCCGCTTGTACCAGCGCACCTGTTCAGATCCCTGTTAACGTAACGCAACCCCTGACCAATGTGGTGGCACCTACCTCCCAGACAGTCTGCGTTGGCGGTACGACCAGCTTCTCGGTTACAGCAACATCGGCTGTAGGCGCTCCGTATAACGGACCGTTTACTTACCAATGGCAGGAAACAAGGGATAATGGCCTTACCTGGAGTAATGTCTCAGACGGTGGCGTTTATTCCGGCGCAACAACAGCTACACTTACGCTGACTGGCGTGACACGTTCCGCTCCTTCGGATATGAACCTGTATAAATACCGTTGCGTAGTTGCTGCTCCGCCCTGCGCAGGCAGCACAACAACAGCGGCCGCTACACTGAATGTACTGGCGCTGCCGGTTGTTACGATCAGCGCAACCGACCTTGCATTGACCCCCGGTCAATACTCGACGATCACGGCTACGAGCAGCCCCGCCCCGAATGCCACGACCCCCAACTGGGTATGGACAAGGGATGGCGCTACCATTGCCGGCGCAACGACCGGTTCTGTAACAGCGGATATCAATAAACTGGGCGTATACAGGGTTTCTGTAACCGATATCAACGGTTGCCGCAACTCTTCGAACAGCGTACTGATCGAGTCTGAAGTTTCCGACAGGCTGTGGATCTATCCCAACCCGACAACCGGTAAGTTTGAAGTAAGACTGTATTATGCAGGCGCGCTTACTGAAAAGAGAAGGGTGGTGATCTACAATAACGCCGGACAGGAGATCTCTTCGAAAGACTTCCCGCTGTCGAACACGACTCCTCATTATATGAGCATGAACTTTGACCTGAGCAATATGGCCGGTGGCGTATATGTGATCAAAGTATATGACCTCTATGATAAGAAGCACGTTCAGGGTCTGTTGATCAAACAATAAGCCCGTAAGGTTTAAAACAGCTTTCATAAGACAAAGCCCCCTGCAACAGCAGGGGGCTTTTTTAATTGTGTTATTCACTGAAAAAAATATCCGGGCACATACCCGGGAGAAATGGATTGAAAAGAATTGAAAACTCGCCGGCTTGCTTATTTTTTCATGGCCTTCCAGGCATTGATGAGGCCGTTCGTGGATGCATCATGACCGGTTGCCGGCTGATCGTCCTGTAATTCGGGGAGTATCTTATTGGCTAATTGTTTCCCGAGTTCCACGCCCCATTGATCGAAGCTGTAAATATTCCAGATCACGCCCTGTACAAATATCTTGTGTTCATACAGCGCGATCAGTCTTCCCAGGCTAAACGGGGTTATTTTTTTGAGCAGGAATGAATTGCTGGGGCGGTTGCCGGGGAAAATTTTGAATGGCAGCAGCCTTGCGATCGCTTCCGGCTGCAATCCCTGTTTTTCCAGTTCGCTTTTTGCTTCCTCTTCCGTTTTCCCGTTCATCAGGGCTTCGGTCTGTGCAAAGAAATTGCTGAGCAGTTTTTGATGATGGTCGCCAACAGGGTTCTGTGATTGCGCCGGGGCGATAAAATCGCAGGGCACCAGCGGCGTACCCTGGTGCAGGAGCTGGTAAAACGCGTGCTGCCCGTTGGTGCCGGGTTCACCCCAGATCACGGGACCGGTAGCATAGGTGACGGATTCGCCGTTCCGGTCCGTGCTTTTCCCGTTACTTTCCATATTGCCCTGCTGGAAATAGGCGGGAAAGCGGTGCATATACTGGTCGTATGGAAGGATGGCCTCGCTCTGTGCCCCGAAAAAATTGACATACCAGGTACCCAGCAGGGCCATGAGCACGGGGATATTTTCTTGGAAAGGAGTTTCACTGAAATGCCGGTCAGCCGCTTCGGCGCCTTTGAGCAGGGATTCAAAATTCTTATACCCGACCGACAGGGCGATGGAAAGCCCGATGGCGCTCCAGAGTGAATAACGGCCGCCCACCCAATCCCAGAACTCAAACATATTTTCCGGGTCGATACCGAATTTCACAACCTCTTTTTCATTGGTCGATAAGGCGATAAAATGTTTCGCGATATGTTTTTCCTGCCGGGCCTTTTCCAGGAACCAGGAACGCGCAGTTTGGGCATTGGTCATGGTTTCCTGTGTGGTGAAGGTCTTCGACGCGATCAGGAATAATGTGCGTTCGGGATCCAGGCCTTTCAGGGTTTCGGTGATATGCGTTCCATCGATATTCGAAACGAAAAAGGATTCGACAGCTTTTCTGCGGTAGGGACGAAGAGCTTCCGTTACCATCAGGGGACCCAGGTCGCTGCCCCCGATGCCGATATTGACGATATAACGGAAACGTTTGCCCGTATAACCGCGGATAGCGCCCTTATGCAGGGCATTGCAGAAGCGTTTCATTTTTGCGCGCACTTTTTCAACCGCAGGCATCACATCTTCCCCGCCGGCCAGTACCGGGCGCCCTGAAAAATTACGCAACGCGATGTGCAGCACCGGGCGGTTTTCGGTTTCATTGATCCGGTCGCCGTTCCACATCGCCGCGATGGCCTCCTTCACACCGCATTCTCCCGCCAGTTGGATAAGATATTCCATTGTCTGTTCATTGACCAGGTTCTTGGAATAATCAAAGACGAGATCTTCCAGGCAAACGGCGAATTTCCCGTACCGCCCCGGATCCTTACCGAACAATTCGCGGAGATGCCAGTTACGGGCCTCTGCGGCGTGCGCCGTTAACCGGCGCCAGGCAGCTGTTGTGGTGGGATTGATTTTGGGGAACATATTGCGCGCTCAACAGGTATAAATATAATGAATCAGCGCTAGTCCGTTACGACGCGTACCGCGATTCTTATTAAATTTATGCAATAATAATATACTACCTTTCAACATGGCTGTCACCATACAGGAAGCGGAAAAGGATTCGGATTACCGGGCATTTGTACAGCTTCCTTTCGATCTTTATAAAGGAAACCGTTTCTGGGTGCCTCCTTTCCGGAATGATGAATTCAGATTATTGCAGCCCGCCTTCAATCCCTATTTCAATTCCTGTGATGCCCGGTTCTGGCTGGCCCGCAAAAACGGGAAATTAGCCGGCAGGATCGGCGGGATCATCCACAATGGCTATAATGAAAAGACCGGCGAAAAACTCGCGCGGTTTACCCGCTTTGAATGCACCGATGATGCGGAAGTGTCGGGGGCATTGCTGGCCACGGCCGAAACATGGGCGAAGGATAAGGGCATGAAGGGTATACTCGGTCCCCTGGGTTTCTCCAACCTGGATATGCAGGGATTGCTGATCGGGGGTTTTGATTACCTGCCTTCGATCGCTTCCAGTTATCACCTGCCGTATTATCGCAATCTTATTGAAGGAGCAGGATACAGCAAGGAAATCGACTGGGTCGAATTCAGGCTGACGATCGGGGATGCCGCCGTGGAAAAAGCAAACAGGGGCGCCCAGCTGATCCGGAAACGATACGGGATTGAAACTCTCCATTTTACCCGTACAAAAGACATCCTGCAATATGCGGACAGCATTTTCGGTATCCTGAACGATTCTTTTTCAGACCTGCCTTTTGTCAGCGCGTTTACACCCGAACTCGCGGCATTTTATACCCGGAAGTATATCCGTTTACTCAATCCTGCGTTTGTAAAGATCGTCACGATCAGCGGGGAACCCATCGGTTTTATTATCGGGCTGCCCAGTCTCTCTGCAGCCATGCAAAAGGCGAAGGGGCGCGTTTTTCCCACCGGGTTTATTCACCTGCTTCGTGCCCGGAAGGGTAAAGACACGATGGACCAGTTACTGACGGGCGTAAAGAAACAATATCATTCCACCGGCGCGGGCGTAGTGCTGATGGCGGAATTGCAGCAGGAAATGCTGCGAAAGGGGATGCGGTATATCGAAACCACGGGGATATTTGAAAACAATCTGTCGGCCATCGGCAACTGGAAAAACTATGAGCATATCCAGCACAAACGCCGGAGGTGTTACCGGAAAATGTTCTGAAAGGCCCCTCAGAGACTGCCGAATACTTTTTTTGTCTGCTCCACCATTTCACTGGTGATATCAAGATGCAGCACCAGCCTGACGCGGTTGGGCGCAATGGCATATCCGAGGATATCGTGTTCGCGCAGCCGGGCTACCAGCGCCGGCGCAGTCAGGGTATCATCCAGTTCAAAGATGATGATATTCGTTTCGACAGGCAGGACCCCTTTTACAAAATTCCGGGCGGCGATCACTTCAGCGATCGCTTTGGCGTGCAAATGATCTTCGGCCAGCCTGTCAATATGATGTTGAAGTGCATAGATACCGGCCGCCGCCATAAAACCGGCCTGCCGCATGCCCCCGCCGAATACCTTACGAATCCTTCTCGCTTTTTTGATGAAATCTTTTTTTCCCAGCAAAAGACTCCCTACCGGGCAGCCCAGGCTCTTGCTCAGACAAACCGAAATACTGTCGAACACCAGGCCGTATTGTTCCGGTTTTTCATTCCGGGCTACCAGCGCATTCCATAAACGGGCGCCGTCGAGGTGAAATGCCAGTTTTTTCTCTTCGCAAACCGATTTTATTTTTTTTATTTCCGCGAAATCATAGCAACTGCCGCCCCCGCGGTTAGATGTGTTCTCGAGCGCGACGAGGCTGCTGTGCGGGCGGTGCGGGTCATCGGGCTGGATCGCCGACAGGACCTGGGCTGCATCGATCCTGCCAAAATCGCCGGGAAGCAAACGCACCGATGCGCCCGAATTAAAAGCGATGCCCCCGCCTTCATACTGGTAAATATGGGAAGATTCATCGCAGATCACTTCATCGCCGGGCTGCGTATGGCATTTGATGGCGATCTGGTTGGTCATGGTGCCGGAGGGGCAATACAGCGCCGCTTCCATTCCGAACATGGCGGCCGTCATTGTTTCGAGTTCGTTGACCGAAGGGTCTTCGCCGAAAACGTCATCCCCCACGGGGGCATTGGCCATGGCTTCCCGCATAGCCGGCGTGGGGCGGGTAACGGTATCTGATCTGAAATCGATTAGCATCCTTTTATTTTCCTGCAATATACTCCGTTCACTCCTCAAAACGGGCAGTTGGCGAATGCCGGGAAGCACAACATCGGTATTTTATTAACTTGGCAGGCGATGAAGGGCCCTACCATGCTTGAATATCTTGAACTGGTTGCCGTGTGCATGCTGTTTGCACTGGCGGGCCTGTACCTGCTGGCTAATTTCGGGCGCCTGTTCCGCAACCTCATTAAAAATGAGTGGTTGCGCAAAAATTTCGCAGCCTGGCTGATCATATTATGCATGTCAACGGCCATGCTGCCCCTCAGCGGCGGGTTTTTCTATTTACTTGAAAAATTCGGATGGGGCTGGGTGATCGGGGGGCAACTGCTCTCCGCTACCCTGTGCACCCTTATCACCTATAACCTGGTGCGGGTGGTGGCGGAAAGCCCGCAGCTGAAAAAACTATCATTCATCAAGCACAACCTGCTGATCCTGCTAACCCTGGTGATCACCACGCTGGCGATCAATATTTCCACCACCCATTTATTTTACGGGAAACTGTCATTCCAGTTCATTAAATATACCCTGGTCAACAGCATTTACCTTGCCGGCACTACCGGGCTGGTTTACGCCGTGATCAATTACCTGGCCATAGAAAGGCAGAGAAAATTCAATGAAAAAGAACTGGAGCTGAGCCGGCTCCGGGAACTGAAGACGCAGGCGGAACTGGACGCCCTCCATTCCAAGATCAACCCGCATTTTTTATACAATGCCCTGAACTCGATCGCGGATCTTTCGCTGACCAATGGCCAGAAAGCCCGGAAGATGACGATCGCGCTGGCTGATTTATTCCGTTACAGTATCAATCACAGCAATAATAATTTTACAACGGTGAAGGAAGAGTTGGGTATGACGGAAACCTACCTCCAGATTGAAAAGATCCGGTTCGAGGACCAGCTGAATTATTCGGTGCAGGCGGATCCCTCGCTGGATCATTACCTCGTGCCCCGTTTTATCCTGCAACCCCTCGTGGAAAATGCCGTCAAGCACGGCCTGAAAGCCACCGGTAAAATGACGGAGATCCTGATCGAAGTGAAAAAAACGGAAGGGGGGCTGTCCCTGCTGATCAGCGATAACGGACCGGGGTTCCCGGAAGAACTGGTGCCCGGTTACGGCGTTAAAAGCGTGTTTGATAAAATGGATCTGCTATTTCCCGGGCAATATGAAATCCATTTCAGCAACCGGCCCCGCAAGCAGGTGGAGATCCGGATCTTAAAACTCATAAAAAATGAACCCCTTGTTTAAAGCCATTGTGATCGATGATGAGCCCGCTGCCCGGCGTCTCATAAAAAGCCTGCTGGTCCCGCATGCTGATATCGTGGAACTGGTAGCCGAAGCCGGTAATGGCGCGGAAGCCATAGAGAAAATAGGGGAGTGGAAACCCGACCTGATCTTCCTTGATATCCAGATGCCCGATCTTACCGGGTTTGAAGTGCTGGAAAAACTGGAGCATAAACCGAACGTGATCTTTACAACGGCCTATGAACAGTATGCCATACGCGCCTTTGAAACTTACTCGATTGATTACCTTCTGAAGCCCATCAGGGAAGAACGGCTGGCACAAAGCCTGGCCAAGCTGCGTCAATTCGGTAAAACCGGGCTGCCCGTTGATTTCATCGGGTTGCAGCAATTCATTCTGCAACTGAAGGCCCCGCAGAAAGGAACGGCCCTGACGGTCAGGACCGGTGACCGGATCAGTCTCCTGAAATTTGAAAATATCTGCTACCTCGAAGCCCAGGACAAATATGTTTATATACATACCACCGACGGTCAGAAACACCTGACGGACCAGTCGCTGACCGCCCTTGAAGAGAAATTGCCGGCCCAGTTTTACCGCGTCCAGAAATCCTTTATCATCAATAAGGATAAGATCAGGGAAATGCACCGCCATTTCAACGGGCGCTTCCTGTTTACCATGGATGACCGGGATTCGACCCGGATCACATCCGGACGCACTTACAGTGAGGGTATCAGGACCGAATTCGGGCTTTAACCCTTCCCGGCTCAATTCATTGGTATTATTTCCCGGTTCATCTCAAATTGCCTTTCCCTACGCCCCGGGCTGCCCTAGGTTTGCGCCCGTTCAGGTCTTTGTATGTGGATTGGAACGGGGGGCCAGATTTCTCAGCCATGGGCATTTTAGAACCCTTTATCTCGTTTTGCAGCCTTTTACCCCAAAATCAGGGGTGGCTGTAACCTGATTTCCCCTTCTGCGTCCTATTCCAGTAATCCGGAACGGCCGTTCATCCCTAAAATTGGCCGTTTAATTTAAAACAATGATCTATGTAATGCAAAGTACTGAACTTTGACCTGTAATTAACAAGAACAAGTACAGTAATATAAAAACTGAAAAAATGAGAAAGATTCTGACCATGCTGACAATCGCCTTATCAACCTTATCCTTTGTCGGCTATGCACAGGTAAAAAGCGGTAAAGTCTCCGGTACCGTCATTGATGGGAGCACCAAAACCATCGAATCGGCCACGATTACCCTTTTACGTTTGAAAGACTCTTCGGTCGCTAAAATGTCGGTGGCGGATAAGACCGGCGCCTATAGTTTTGATGGTATTCCCGAAGGAGCCTATGTGGTTTCCGTATCGGCTGTCGGCCATTCAAAAGGATTTTCCGAGCCCTTTGAGATCAGGGAAGGGAATTCAGTAGTAAAATTAAAAACGATCGAACTGGTGCCGGTTGCCAAAAGCATCGGCGCGGTTACGGTAACGGCGCGTAAGCCCCTGATCGAACAAAAACCCGACCGCACCATTGTGAATGTGGAAGCGGCTGTTACCAATGTGGGCAATTCGGCGCTTGAAGTGCTGGAAAAATCACCGGGTGTTACGGTTGACAAGGACGGTAATATCAGTCTCAAGGGTAAGCAGGGTGTTGTCGTGATGATCGATGGTCGCCCCAGTTACCTGAGCGGCGCCGACCTCGCCAATATGCTGCGCAGCATGAGCGCCAGTCAGCTGGAACAGATCGAGATCATGACCAACCCTCCCGCCAAATATGATGCGGCCGGCAACAGCGGCATTATCAATATCAGGACTAAAAAGAACAAGCAGTTTGGTTATAACGGCAGTGTTACGACCGGTTATACCCAGGGAAAATACGCCCGGTTCAACGAGGCGGCTAATTTCAATTACCGCAACGGTAAATTCAATTTGTTTACCAGCGCCAATTACAACCGTAATCACCGGGGCGAGGACCTGCTGATCACCCGTAATTTCCGCGAAGCGCAAACCAAGAATATCCTTTCCATTTTTGACCAGAAATCATCCATGATTAACCAAAGCCATTTTTACAGCGGAAAGATCGGGCTGGATTATTTCGCCAGCAAGAAAACGACGCTGGGTGTGCTGTTCAGCGGTTTTTACAATCCGCATATCTGGACCAGTCATACGAATACCTCCATATTCGATCCCAACAACGTTCTTTTAAACATAACAAAAGCCAGTTCCCGGAATGACGATAAATGGAACAACTTCAGCGGTAACTTCAATCTCCGCAGCGTGCTGGATTCAGCCGGCCAGGAAATCACCGCCGACCTGGATTATATCCAGTACCGTTCCAGCAGTACGCAGTCACTGGTCAGTTCTTATTTTGACAATGCCGGTAACCTGACCAAGATACCCGACACCCTGATGGGCAACCTGCCGCAGGACATCACGATCTACAGTGGTAAGGCCGATTACACCCTGCCGCTGAAAAAAGGTGCCAAATTCGAAGCCGGTATCAAATCCAGTTATGTAAAGACGGATAACAATGCCAGTTACGACAGCCTGAGGAACGGGGGTATGGTGCATGATTATAACCGCAGCAACCACTTCCTGTATGAAGAGAATATCAATGCCGCCTATGTAAACTACAGCCGCCCGCTGGGCAAGAAATGGAACGGCCAGTTTGGCCTGCGCGTGGAAAACACCAATGCCAAAGGCAATCAGCTGACCACGAATATCCGGTTCAAAAGGAATTACACCCAATTGTTCCCGACGGCGTACCTGCAGTACAGCGCCAACAAGAATAACCAGTTTGTGATCAATTACGGCAGGAGGATCAACCGCCCGGATTACGAGGACCTGAATCCCTTTATCCATTTCCTGGACCGTTATACGTTCGAACAGGGCAATCCCAACCTGAGCCCGCAGTTCAGCCATAATATTGAATTGAGCCATACCTATAAAGGATTCCTGACCACCACGCTGAATTACAGCAGGACCACGGATATCATCCAGCAGGTGATCGAGCAGAATGAATTGTCGAATGAAACCTTTATCAAGAAAGCGAATATCGCTTCCCGTAACCAGGTGGGTATCGCCGTCAGCGCTTACAAACAGTTCAACAAGTGGTGGAGCGGGAGTGTGTATGTTAACGTTTCGGACAACCGTTTCAAAGGTATAGTGAACAACGAAAACATTTCCATCGGCAATACCATGTTACTGTTCCAGAGCCAGCAGCAATTTAAATGGGGCAAGGGTTGGGGCGCCGAACTTAGTGGGTTCTACCGCACCAAAGGTATCGAAGGCGTGATCTTCATCCAGCCGGTTGCCCAGGTGAATGCCGGATTCAGCAAGCAGATCCTGAACAATAAAGGCAGCCTCAAACTGAGTGTGCGCGATATTTTTGCTAACCAGGTGTTCAAGGGCTACAGCAAATACGGCACCGTAGATGCCCGCTTCAAGGATATCAATGACAGCCGTTCGGTCAGCCTCAGCTTTACCTGGCGTTTCAGCAAGGGTAAACTGAAGGCCAGCGGCGGCAAAAAAGAAGGAGGTGCCTCCGATGAAAAAGAAAGGGTAAAAACGGGGCAGTAATACCTATGTATCATAAAGTATAGTCTAGTATAGTATAGCCATGAACCTTATCCGGTCTCCCGCTTCGGCGGGAGATTTTTTTTGCGTGTAGCCCTGAATGTTAATGCCGGCTTAACATATTGTGATCCCGTAGCCGCTTTTTTGCCGCTGGTGTATCGGTACGTGATAGTTGCCCCTTGTCACGCAAACTACGAAACTTGTCATATTTCCCTGGTGTAAACAGAAAAACTAAGACAATTTTAGAATTATTATTCACTAACCATAGCCATGATTATGAAAAAAACATTTACCCTTTGCTGTATGCTGCTGGCCTTTATTGCCATAGCGACAGCGCAAAACAGGATCGGCACCGTTACCGGAACGGTACTCGACGCCGCAGGCAAACCGCTTCCCTCGGTTTCCATTTCCCTGCTGAAAGCAAAAGATTCATCCCTCGTAAAAACCGCGGTGAGCGATAAAGACGGGAAATATGAAGTACTGAGTATCGCCGAGGGAGAATATGTACTGATGGCTTCCTCGGCCGGCCTGGAAAAAAAATACAGCGCCCCGGTAAAGATCAGTACGGAAAACAAGACCGTCAGCCTGGATGCCCTTCAGCTGAACCCGGCCGCCAAGGGATTGGGAGAAGTGGTGGTAACGGCGAAAAAACCCTTTATTGAAACAAAGATCGACAAGACCGTGGTGAACGTGGATGCTTCTCCCACCAGCGCCGGGGCCACCGCGCTGGAAGTACTTGAAAAATCACCGGGTGTGATGGTCAGCAATGACGGGATCATCAGCCTCCGCGGCAAAGCGGGTGTGATCGTGATGATGGACGGCAAGCCCAGTTATCTTTCCCCCGCCGACCTGGCTAATTTGCTGAAAAATATGCCGGCCTCGGCCATCGAACAGATCGAGATCATGACCAACCCTTCGGCCAAATACGACGCCTCGGGTAATTCGGGCGTTATTAATATCAAGACAAAGAAAGGAAAGACGGCGGGTTTTAACGGCTCCATCATGACGGGGATCACCACCAGTTTTTTTGAGACCAACGGCACGCTGTATGTCATTCCCAAATCGCAAAACAGCATCAACTTCAATTACCGGAAGAAAAAGATCAACTTTTTCGGCAATTATAATCCCAATGTATTCAGGGGCAGAAGCCAGCTGGAGATCAACCGCATTAAACTCGACCAGGACAAAAAGATCCTTGGTTACAACGATGTGCTGACCCAATTCAAATTCGGCAATAACAACCATACCCTCAAGCTGGGACTCGATTTTTTTGCCGACAAGAAGAATACGATCGGTTTTGTAGTCAGCGGTTTTACTTTTTCGGGACACCCGACACCAAAGACGATCACGAGCACCCATGATGCAAACCGGAACCTGCTTTCGCAGATGGTGTCGCAGACCAACAACCATATCCGGTTCAAAAACCTTACCTCCAATGTCAATTTCCGCCATGTCTTTGATTCTGCGGGGCGTGAGCTGACGGCCGATTTCGATTTTATTGCCTATGATAACACTTCGGATATGACGCTGACCACCGATTTTTATAACGGGTCGGGATTGCCGGTGGGGGATGAACTGATCCTGAAAGGGCATTTACCATCCAAAATCAATATTTATTCCATCAAAACCGATTATACGCACCCGTTCAAAAAAGGGGGAAGGCTGGAAGCCGGCGCCAAGAGCAGTTTTGTGAGCAATGACAACCTGGTGAACTATGTGCGCTGGGACGGCAGCGAATGGATCAACGACAACCGGTCGAACCATTTTATCTATGACGAAAACATCAATGCGGTCTACCTCAACGCCAACCGGCAGGTGAAAAAATGGTCATTCCAGGGCGGTCTGCGGCTGGAAAACACGATCGCGAAGGGGTACCAGGTGACGAACGACTCCACTTTCCGCCGGAATTTCACGAACCTGTTCCCCAGCGCCTTTATCAGCTATGCGGCGGATAAAAGCAATACTATAACGTTGTCGTATAGCCGAAGAATTACCCGGCCCAATTACCAGGACCTGAATCCCTTTATCTATTTCCTCGACTCCCTTTCGTACCGCAAGGGCAATCCCTTCCTGTTGCCGCAGTTTACCCATAATTTCGAGCTGAGTCATTCCTTCAAAGGGAAACTGATCACCACCCTGAATTACAATTCCACCAACGACGTGATCTCCCAGCTGGTGAAACCCGACGGCGACCTGCTGTACCTGACTTCGGATAACGTGGCGAAATTCCGCAATGTCGGCATTGCCATAACCACGGCGGTTCCGGTGACGAAATGGTGGACTTCCAATGTCTTCATTAATGTATACAATAACCATTACAAAGGCCTGTATGAAAACAAGCCCCTCGATCTTTCGTATACCTCTTTCATGGTCAACATGACCGAAACCTTTACGGTAAAACCCGGCTTTACGCTTGAAATGACCGGTTTCTACCGTGCCAAGGGGGTGGACCAGCTGAATATCAACGAACCGATGTACCTGCTGAGTTTCGGGGCCCAGAAACAGGTGCTGAAGGGAAAGGGGACCGTCCGCGTGAACCTGCGGGATCCTTTCTGGCTGCAGCGCTACAAAGGAAAAACACAGTATGACGTGGTGGATTCGCGGATTCAAAACCGCTGGGACAACCGTTCGGTTACGGCCAGTTTTACCTGGCGTTTCGGAAAGAACGGCCAGCAGAACCCGCCGCCCCGCCGACGCAACAGCGCCTCGCAGGATGAACAGAACAGGGTAGGGGGCGCCGGACAATAACAAACCGCTGCTGCTGATACGAGTTTCTTCTCATTGCGTTCAAACAGTCAGTCCCTCCTTTCCAGGAGGGACTTTTCTTATATGCCTTTCCGCGATTCCGGCCCGGGAGGAACCCGGAGTTTTTTATATTTGCCGCAACCAAAACCACCTGCCATGCCTTCCTTTGATATCGTCAGCAAAGTTGACGCCCAGGCCCTGGACAATGCCGTGAACGTTACTTCAAAAGAGATCACCAACCGGTTTGATTTTAAAGGATCGCATGTGGTGATCGACCTGGATAAAAAGGAATTCCTCATTAAGATCGAGACGGACGACGATATGAAGATGCGACAGCTGATCGACGTACTGATCAGCCGCGCGCATAAACAGGGTATCGCCCCGGAAGCCTTTGATGTTTCCAAAGAGGGACAACAGAGCGGAAAATCATGGAAAAAAGAGGTGAAAGTGCGGAACGGGCTGGTACAGGACGATGCCAAAAAGATCGTAAAGCTGATCAAGGATTCCGGGATGAAGGTGCAGGCATCCATTAATGATGATCTGGTAAGGGTTACAGGAAAAAAAATCGACGACCTGCAGGCCGTCATCCAGCTCTGTAAAAATGCCAACCTCGGAATTCCTTTACAATATGTCAATATGCGCAATTAAACCTTGATAACCCCGGCCCCTGATCCTGATAATGTGCATAAACCGGTGCATAACGGGTGCATATCTAAGGGGTCAAAAATTTGGAAACGGGTTATTAATGAAAGTATATTTGATGTACAACTGCACGGAGTTTTAGCAATAAAATTAAGTGCGGGAACAGCGGAAGCCCCTCAAAAGGCGGAAGTTGTTCCGGAGTAACAGAAACCCCTCAAAAGGTGGAAGTAACTCCCGAAAGCATCAGGTAAGTGAACGAGGGACGCAAGTTCCGAAGTAAGCTGACTTGGTGCTTTCATCTTTTATGAACTTTCTGTTTTCCATTTTCACCTGCAATATCCTGTTGCCGCGATTCCCGGGTGTATTCACCATTTACATTCAATACCAGATCAGCACATAACCTCTGCCGCCGTCGGCGCCATAAGTTGCGCTGGAAGTATATCCGCCTCCCCCTCCCGCACCATGACCGGCTCCGCCGGTAGGGTGATTGGTCATAATACCGCTGGAAGCAGTCATGTCATAAGCCTGGAATCCGCCTTTACCCCCGCCGGTATTCAGGTAAGCGCAGTTGCCTCCGTTTCCATAGCGTGTAGTTTTTACAAAATCGGTGCTGTTGTACTGGTGATAATCTTCGGTGGTTGCTTCCCCGCTATTCCCCATGATATAATAGAGATTTGGGGAAGCAGTACCAATAACAGTAGGAGAAGGGCCGGGACCATTTGCTCTTCCGCCCAGGCCGCGACTGCTGGTATAAGTATAACCGTTCCAGGTAGTGAAAATGACCGTATTGGTGCCGTCTGAGGCATTGACTCCCATTGTGGCTGCCCCGGCGCCACCAACTCCGATGGTGATATTAATATTATTCCCGGGTACCACGGTTAAATTTATTATGCGCAACAGGGGCGAGGAACTGCCGCCACCGCCGTAAGCGCCGCCGCCGCCGCCGCCCCAGGCTTCGATCATCACTTTGGTAACACCTGCCGGTACGGGCCATTGCATATCCTGGGAAATATGGACCACATTTTTATACTCACTGCTTCCGTCGGCCCAGATTGTCTGACCCTGCGGATTGGTGGTGAGCACCTGGCCGGCCTGACCGGCGACCCCGTTCACTTTCAGGTTGCCGGTGATATTGAGGTTGCCGTTCACGTCCAGTTTTTCGGAAGGTGAATTGGTTCCGACGCCCACATTCTGGGAAAAGCAGGCAAGCGCCAGCAGTGAAACGAACCCGGAGCAAGCAATCTTTTTCATATCCGATAATTTTTATTAAAACAAATTTCCGCCGGTACAGTTTTAGCAAACAGCACTGCTGAGTAATTGGTTTCTTTTTTGAGTGAATGAATCAAAAAAAAAACAACCGCCCGGGGGCGGTTGTTTTACAGGATAATGCATCAGCTAATGCTGTTATTCATTTTTATTCAGGGGCTGCTTTACTTATACGAATAATAGGAGATGCCAATATTACCGCCTTGCGTCCTGGTTTCTTTTGTAACGCGGCCCTGGGCATCCCATTCGTAATTCACCATCGTCGGATTAATGGCAGAACCATCCGGATAGGTGTATTGCTCCGATTTCATCAGGTTCTTGCTGTCTTTCCCGTAATAGGGAGTGCCGTAAATGTCGTAGCCGAGGGTATTGGGCTTGTCGGTATAAAAAGTGCGGATGATCGTGCTGCTCCAGTTTCCGTTATTCGTGAAGCGGCTGCTGTCGCAATTCCCGTTGCTCCAGAAGAAATCAATGACCTGCGTGGTGCCGTTGATATTCGTGATTTTTTTAACGATTTGCTTTTCGCTGTTGTAAATGCGTATTTCATTGAAGCTGGGGGAGGAAGCCCGTGTTTCTTTGGTGATGACCCCGTCCTGGTTTAATTCGTACTGATAGGTTTCGGTATTCACACCGGCAGTGTTGAATGCTTTTTGGTTGATATGCCCGGGACTGTATTCATAGACCGTTTTACTGCCATTGCTGTAGGAAACCAGGGTGGGCCTGCCGGATGCGTCATACGTAAAATCGGAAGTACCCCAATTGCCGGCAATGGATTTGATACGGCTACCGGTATTGCCGGTACCTGCGGGGGCGCCGGTATTTTCTTTCTTGCAGGAAAAAAGGAAGAGGGCCGTGAGCGCCCCGGCGAATAAAAAAATTTGCTTTTTCATGTTGATGAGGTTTAAGGTTTTTTGTTGCCCCAAAATTGCGGCAACCCGCAGGCGCAGCAAAACCGCATTGAGTGACCGGGCTTTTTTTTGAGTAAAAAGAAAACCGCCCGGAGGCGGTTTCTTTTAAATAGCGGTAATGATATTCCTGTTCAGAATTTTTCAAACAGCTCCATGAACTCCTGGCGCTTGGACCGGGAGACACTCACGGTAGCGTCGTTGTCCATGATGATATAACCGCCTTCACCGCGGACGAATTTTTTAATACGGTTGATATTGATCAGGAAGGAACTGTGCACCCGGTAGAAATCCGGGCCGCTGAGGGCCTCATCAATATCTTTAAGCACTTTGGAAACAAGGATCTTCCGGCCCCCGCTCAGCACCACGTTGGTATAATTGCTTTCGGCTTCGCAATAAATAATGTCGGCCGTCGGCACGAAGATCAGCCCGTCGCCGGTGGTCAGCGCGATGCGCTGCGGCGTGGCCCGGTTGCCCTGTTTCATGGTTTGCAGCAGCAGGTCGAACTGTTCGCGGGTGGGGGCAGATTTTTTCTCTTCAATTCTTTTGATTGTCGCCTGCAGGTCTTCCGGGTCAACCGGTTTGAGCAGGTAGTTCAGCGCGCTGTATTTAAAGGCCCTGATCGCGAACTGGTCGTACGCGGTGCAGAACACCACATCGAAAAAGAGCCGGTCGAATTTCTCCAGCATATCGAACCCGTTCATGTTCGGCATTTCGATATCCAGGAAAACGAGATCGGGTTTTAACCGGTTGATGGCTTCCACGCCCTGCTCGGAACTGTTGCACATCGCCGTGATCTCCACCTGCGGGCAATAGGTTTTGAGCAGCCATTCCATCATTTCAAGGGCATTTTTTTCATCGTCGATCAGGATGCAGCGTATCATAAATTATTTTTTTTATTCGCCGATAGGAATGTTCAGGATCACCCGCGTACCCCGCGGAAACTGCCGTTCGTCTTTCAGGTCCACGATCTCCACGCTGGAATGAACGCTGGCGTATTTATTCAGCAGCAGCAGCCGGTTCTCCGTCAGTTCCATACCCAGCGATTTCTTGGTGGTGGCCGATTTGCTTTTCAGTTCGGCCGCTTTTTCCCTTCCCACGCCGTTGTCCTCGATCACGCACTGCAGCATGCCGGGCGATGGCAGGCTGATATGTATGGCCAGGTGTCCGCCTTCCGTTTTATGCAGCAGGCCATGCCAGATCGCATTCTCAATATAGGGCTGGATAATGAGCGGGGGAACTTCGATGCTGTCGGTGCTTACGTTTGGCGCCACGTCGATCGAATAAGTGAACTTGTTGTCGAAGCGGAGCGACTCCATTTCAATATACAGGCGGAGCGCCTCGAGTTCATTGGTCAGCACGATATCCTTACTGTTCGAATTATCGAGGATCAGCCGGATCAGTTTGGCAAAACGGGTAAGGTACAGTGAAGCGGTGGCCTGGTCGCTCTTCACGATATAACGGTTGATGGAATTAAGACAATTGAAAATGAAATGCGGGTTCATCTGGGCGCGCAGCGCCTGCATTTCGGCCTCCGCCATTTTTTGTTTGGTTTCTGTGAGCATCGATTCGGCCTGTTTTTTTTCTGCTTCGGTCCTGGCCCGGACTATTTTATTGGCACAAAGAGACGCAATCGTAGTCAGAATGGAGACATGGCGTTGAGTAAAGAACCTTTTTTTTGAGTGCTCGCAATCTATCACCCCCAGCAACCGGTTGCCCGATACGATGGGCACTGCGATTTCGGAGAGCCTGGCCTCGTCGTCAACGATATAACGCGGGTCTTTTGTGGTATCGGGTATCAATTCCGTCTTCCTGCTCAGGGCGGCCGATCCCACGATCCCCCTGCCCAGGGGTATGTCGATCGGTTGGGTGATCTCGAAATTGCGCGGGCTCTTGGGTCCATGCGCAGCTTTTTGCACCAGCACATTCCTCTTTTCGTCCAGTAAATAGATGACGCAGTCCTCAAATTGCAGGCGGCCGATGCAATTCCGGGCCACGTCCCAGAGAATATCATCCACGGTCTGGTAGTCATAGAGGCTGGTGGCGAAATAATTGATGGCCTGCTCCGTTTCCAGTTCTTCTTTCTTTTGTTTAAGCTGGAGACTTCTCCTGCGGGTATAATAAAATAAAACGCCGGCCGCCAGCAGGGCGATGCCCAGTTTGAACCAACCCCGCATGTACAGGGGAGCGATAATGGAAAACTGCACGGCATCAGGGGCGTCTACCCAGTTTTTCCGGTCGCCGCTGGCACGCACCCTGAACCTGTATTTCCCGGGCGGGAGGGAGGAATACCGGGCCTGCCGGATATCTGTTCCTTCCTGCCAGTTATTATCATAGCCATCCAGCCGGTATTGATAACGGATATTACGGGACCCGCAAAGGTTGATCGCTACAAAATAGAACTGCAGGTTGTTATTACGGTAACGGATATGCGCAATTTGCTGATCCGGCAGCGAGAGGCTGGAATCTCCGGCCAGCACGCGGTAAATGCTGACGCGCAGCGGTTCGCTGAGATTTTTCAACTGGTCGGGGTAAAAATAATTGATCCCGCTTTGCGTGCCCCAGAGCAGTTCCCCGTCGGGGGCCTTGAGCGAACTGCTGGGTTTGAACCCGCCGTTGTTCAGGTTTTCGTGTTCATCATAAAAATCCATTTTCCCGGTCGCGGGATCAAAACGCAGGAGACATTTGGCGTTGGAGACCCAGATTTTTCCTTCATTATCTTCCAGGAAGGCATCGGCCTTATCAAAACGGAGCCCGTTGGCACGGGAATAGGTGCTGATTTTTCCCTCCGGGCTGATGATGTTGAACCCTTTGTACATCGTCACATAGAGGGCATCGCGGCTGTCGACCATCAGGTCGAGGCAAATATCATCGAGCAAACCGTCTGATTTCCCGAAATGCCGGATCGTCCGGTTTTTTTTATCGTAACAGTAAATCCCCTTTCCGCTAGTGGATATCCAGAGCCGGCCTTTCCTGTCTTCCGCAAAACCGTCGACCCGTGTGGTGGCGATCGGCCCAAGCAGGCTGTCGCGGTTAAAGGTCTCGATTTTTTTACTGCGGGTATCGATCGTGTAAAATCCGGCCGTGCTGCCCACCCAGATCTTTCCGTCGCTGGTTTCATAAAGGTCAAAAACAAAATTGCTTTTCAGGGAGGGACTTATCGTGGTATCTCTTTTCAGCAAGTTGAATGTGCCGGAACGCCGGTCGAATTGCGCTACCCCGGAACCGGGAATACTAACCCAGATCTGCGATAACCGGTCGATACAGATCCTGAAAATATCGGGGTTCCTGAGTCCAAGCGCCGTATCATATTTCTCGTACTGGTAAAAAACCGAGCTGTTCGTTTTTTTATCCCAGTGTATCAGCCGGTCAACCGAACCGATCCAGTAAGTGCCGTCTTTGTCCTGCGCCATTTCGGTGAGGTAGCCATCAAAATAATTCCCGTTCTTGTCGGCAAAGAATTTCTGGTACACCGCCTCTTTCTTAAGGATATTAAACATGCTGAGTCCATATCGTTCTGTTCCCACGATCACCGTTCCATCGGGCTGGCCCAGCACCCGCACTACCCGGTCGCCCGCTACCGAAGACGGGTTGGTAGGTTCGTGCGCATAATGCTTCACGTTCCCATCGGGCCCTACGATAAAAAAGCCGAGCCGGTTGGAAGCGTAGACTATATTCCCCCCGGCGGCGGGCCGCACTTCCGCCCAGAAAGTTTTGGGTATACGCGGTGTTACATAGGACGAAAGATCTGTTTCCCGGACAATATTCCCGTTCCGGATATCCACGAAGGTCAGCGATCCGCTGGTATTGGCGAGTACGATGCGCCCGGGTCCGGAAGGACAAACGCTGATAATGCCGCTGAAAGGCTGTGCATAGACGACTTTTCCCGCCGCGTAATCCAGAATAGTCACGAGGCTGTCGGTAGAGATGAGCAGTTTGTTCTCATCATAGTTGATCACGTCGGTAATCCGTTTGGTGGCCAGGTATTCCGGGATCCAGTCAACCCGGTTCCAGTGTTTGTATGCCGGGTCGGGGTAAAATTGCCCCTTGCTGGTGATCAGCAGGGGTCCGTATTTTTTTGTTTCCGCGATAAACCAGCAACTATACTGAGGGATGCTGTCGGCGATGGAAATGCTGTGAAATTTTCTTTTTTCATCAACCCGGGCCACCCCGAGGGCCGAACCAAGCCAGACATTATTGCGGCTGTCGCAGTAAATATGGGTGATCGTTTTACTCGGTATTTCCGGGTGTTCATCCTGGGAAAACAGGGTTACGGCATAGCCGTCGTACATATTCAGCCCTTCATTGGTGCCGATCCAGAGAAACCCGTTTTTATCCACGGCCACCGACCGGATAAAATTATCGGAAAGTCCGTTGCTGGTATTGAGGTTGGAGAAATGGATATCCTGGCCCGTTACGGGGCCCGTTATCCACATGAACAGGGTTACTATTTTTAGTCGGGTGCTCAAACCAGTTTGCCTGAATCTAAGGCCTTCCCGGTACCGCCGGAACGCCTTCCTGTAAAATAAAATTAATAAGCGGATTTTTGCGGCCGGCCTGCGTGGATGGCTTTGGGGCTGCGTAAATTGCCGTTTTGTTGAGTAAACGGCGTCCGAAGCCCACCCCAATAACCCTGAAAATCATTTGGACAAATTCCGTTTTAGGGCTATCTTTGCCGCCCAAAAATTATCTTTTCATCTGTACGGCAAAATCC
>CAYNSL010000007.1:23567-43684 GCA_964399755.1 uncultured Chitinophaga sp.
CGTGCAGCCTTTAAAAATCATAGTGTTATGAAAAAAGGAATCCACCCCGATAAATATCGGTTAGTAGTTTTTAAGGACATGAGCAATGGCCATACTTTCCTGAGCCGTTCTACGGCTGATTCCAAAGAGTCCGTAAAATGGGAAGACGGGAATGAATATCCCCTGGTAAAGCTCGAAATTTCCAATACCTCGCATCCCTTTTTTACCGGCAAAAATATGCTGGTAGATACGGCGGGCCGTATCGACAAGTTCAAAAAGAAATACGCAAAAAAGGCGGAATAATATTAACTTGTGACACTGCTCTGATCCCGGTTTTCCGGGGGAGGAGTTTTGTTTTTCATGGCTATACTTTAGACCTCCCGGTTCTCCGGGAGGTTATTTATTTTTACAGCAACCCGCCTATATGGATAAAATCATCTTTACCGAAGAATTCTGTCAGCCCGAGAACCTGCACCCCTTTACCCTTACCCGGCAGATCCAGGATATCCGGGTCGGCATTTTAACGATCCGCGAAAAATGGGAGCGTATGCTCGGGCTGATCTCTTACGACAAGAAGGAAGATGATTATAAAGACCTGGAGCGATCCGTGAATATTGACGAGGCCATTGGTAACGGCGCCTGTTTTATGATCCACGGTAACGTGTTGCCCACGCGAAGCCTTGCCAAAGCGGTGCTGCGGCTCAAAAACGGGGAATTCATCGCCACTACGGGAGGTAACGGGATCGTGTACCGCATTACCCGAAACGAAATCGCCGATCGCTATAAAATTAAAGTGGGAAGGGCGGTTGTGATGAAGGAAGTGATCCGGTCGATCCAGTACCCCTGGGATATTTTTCAGTTGAATGACTGGGCCATCCGGCAGGATTTCGCGCTGCTGACGGGTAAACGTAAGTCACAGAAAATTTCTAAAACCAACCGCGTCAGTAACCCCGGCCAGGTATTTATCGAAAAAGGCGCCGTAGTGGAACATTGCCGGATCAATGCGGATACCGGTCCCGTCTATATCGGTAAAAATGCAACGATCATGGAAGGTTGCCTGATCCGGGGACCATTTGCCATGGGAGAAGATGCCTGCCTGAAGATGGGCGCAAGGGTTTACGGGGCCACCACCCTCGGGCCGGGTTGCACGGGAGGCGGGGAGATAAAAAATTCCGTCCTTTTTGGGTTCAGCAACAAGGCGCACGACGGTTACCTGGGCGACTCGGTGATAGGGGAATGGTGTAACCTCGGCGCGGGCACCACCAATTCGAATGTGAAGAACAATGCCAGCGACGTGAAAGTGTGGACGCCCGCGGGTGAAAGGAATGCCGGCACCAAATGCGGCATGATGATGGGCGATTATTCCCGGACCGCGATCAATACCTCCGTGAACACCGGAACGGTGATCGGTGTTTGCTGCAATGTATTCGGAACCGGGCTCACGCCTAAATACATCCCGCATTTCAGCTGGGGGAGCGAGGGGGTCAAACGTTATGATTTTGACAAAGCCATTCCTGATATCGAGGACTGGAAAAAACTGAAAGGGCAGGGGCTCACCGGTGATGAAAGAAGCATTTTGAAATATGTGTTCGAGCATTTTTAACCGGTAAAGTTTTATGAACAACGGAATATATTTTATAAAGCAGCATACTAAAACGGAAACCTGATATGAGAAAACAAATTGCGGCGGCCAATTGGAAAATGAACCTCACTTACCAGCAGGGAGAACAATTGCTGGATGATATCCTCGGCGCGGGGATCCACCTGCGGCCCGGGCAGGAGGTCGTATTTGCTGTCCCCTATCCGTACCTGATCATGACACGAAGCGAAGTGGATGAAGAAAAGAATTACCAGGTGGCGGCCCAGAACTGCCACCACAAGAGATCCGGCGCCTATACCGGCGAAGTGTCGGCAGAGATGCTGCATTCGATGAATATCGGCTACTGCATCATCGGTCACAGCGAAAGAAGGGAATATAACGGTGAAACGCATGCGATGCTGGCCGAAAAAGTGAACCTGTGCCTCGACAATTTTATCACTCCCATCTTCTGCTGCGGCGAGCCCCTCCACATCCGGGAAGCGGGCACCCAAAATGAATTTGTGGCCACCCAGCTCAGGGAGTCCCTGTTTTTCCTGCCGGCAGAGAAGATCCGGACCCTGGTGATCGCCTATGAGCCCATCTGGGCGATCGGCACCGGGAAAACGGCCAGCACCGGACAGGCACAAGAAATGCATGGCTGTCTGCGTTCTGTTATCGCCGCACAGTACGGCGAAGCGGTGGCGAACGATATTCCCATACTCTACGGCGGAAGCGTGAAAGCGGGGAACGCGAAGGAATTATTCAGCTGCCCCGATGTGGATGGCGGCCTGGTTGGCGGGGCTTCACTGGTGGCGGCGGATTTTATCGAAATCATCAAAGCGTTGAAGTGAGTCGGGCATGATGCACAGGGGCAATCATTATTACCATAAATCACCTGAAAGATACCGGCGCCGTTCCATATCGTATTGCAGCGGAAGAACCAGGTCTTGCTGAGTTTCCTGAACCTGAGGGCCATCGTCAACGGGAAGGAGATATTCCCGTTGCCCAACAGCAAACCGGTGGTGATACCGGTAGGGGAGAATAATCCGAAGATCGTGATCACCGATGGCTATCATTTTACCAGGCCCCTGAAACTGGTATATAAGGACCTGCCTGTTTATTGTTTCAGGGTGGTTTGCGCGATCAGCGACCGGCAGTTGCTGTTTGGTTTCCTGGCCGTGGCGGGATTATACCTCGGCGGCATTTATTCCGGGCAGCTGATCATGAAAGTTTTCAGTTTCCTGCCCGTGATCTACCTCCTGATGTTTTATTACATGAACCGCAAGGATTTCCTGCGCATGGACCCCGTGCTGGACTAATGGGTCACCGCCGCAGGTTCCGGAAGGGATACCCGTTCGAATTCGTTTAATTTACGCAGGTCGAGGATCGTTTTTGATTTATCTGCGTTCGGGTGGTACATCATCCGGAATTTACCGCCCCAGAAGATTTCGGAACTGATATAGGAAGTCCGGGCGATCACATTGTTGGAAAAAACCTGGTCGAAGGCCCTGACATATACCATCACTTCGATATCGGTTTCCGCAATATCCTTTTCACTGAACCCGTAGAACGGGCTTTTTTCATCAATGGGGTGTACGATCGTCCAGCTCAATGACAGCCCGTTAATCTTTGCGAGTTCAAGTCGAAGGTCAAAGAATTTATCGGTCAGTTTACCGTTTTCTTCCGTGGTGATGGCCATAGTCACTTTCACTTCCACTTCGGAAAGATTGTTGTTTTTATAGGGAGCGAGCCGGAACATGAAAGCGGTACCGCCGTGGTAGGGAGCGATCAATGCGAGGTCGCTGAACTTCAGGAAAATCCTGGGGCGTGAAAATCTTCCGTAAAATAATCCCGTGGCGATCGCAAAACTGAGCAGGCCGAGGAAGGCTTCAAAAGTGGAGACGGCGCTGGCGAGGAAACCTACCGGGCTGATGCGGCCGTAACCAACCGTGGTAAAGGTCTGCGCGCTGAAAAAAAACACTTCGGTGAAATTCTTAAGCGGTGACCCGGTGTGTACCCCCGCGAGGTGCCGGATGCCGATGATGTAATAGATGCCCGCAAAAATTAAATTGATGCCGATATAGATCAGCAGGAGCAGCAGCAGGAATTTCGAGGATTTCAGTTCCAGCATGGTATGGTACCAGCTGTAGCGGTTGAGAATACCAACCCCTTTTTTGATCACATTGGGTCTTCCGTCGCGGTTAATAAAACGTCCCCCGGTGCTGGTACTGTTGGTACCATACCCGGTGTTCATTTGCGATTGCAGGTTGCGGAATCGTTTCAGCAGCGCCATGATCAAAAGTATAATTTATTTGACTTATCTTTTGCCCGGAGCACCGAGCGGTTAACTTTATATTTCCATGGCCCGGAAAAAAATTTTGTGGTTGTGCAGCTGGTATCCCGGCAAAACGGAGCCTTTCAACGGCGACTTCATCCAGCGTCATGCCCGGGCGGCCGCCCTGTTCAACGATATTTATGTGATCCATATCGCTGCCGACACGACCGGACAGATCACAGGTACGGAATCTTCTGTTACCACA
This sequence comes from uncultured Chitinophaga sp., assembly GCA_964399755.1. Taxonomy (GTDB): domain Bacteria; phylum Bacteroidota; class Bacteroidia; order Chitinophagales; family Chitinophagaceae; genus JJ008. The sequence continues at coordinate 27,666 of CAYNSL010000007.1, forward strand.
TCAGGTAACCTGACCGAACAGATCGTTTACTTTAAAAAATCGATGTCGCCCTGGGGAAGGCTGACCGCGCATTACCGCCTGCTGGGATTGTACCGGCATGCCATTCGCGCCTACCTGGAAAAAAACGGGAAGCCCGATCTTGTACATGTGCAGGTCCCCATATGGGCGGGTGTTGCCGGGCTCTGGCTGAAACGCCGGCTCAATTTGCCTTTTGTGCTCACGGAACACTGGGGCATTTATAACGAGGTTGAAAGAAATAATTATGCCGGCAAATCCGCCCGTTTCAAACGATACAGTAAGGCCATTTTCCGGGAGGCTGCGCGTTTTACCAGCGTGAGCAGGTACCTGGCGGAGGGCGTGAACAGGTGGGTAGTGAAAAAGGATTTTTCCATAATACCCAACACCGTGAACACCGAATGGTTCCGGTATAAAACCAAAACAGCTTCCGTATTCCGCTTTATCCATGTATCCAATATGGTGCCGCTGAAAAACGCGGAAGGAATACTGCGGGCATTTGCTGCCCTTCTTGCCCGGAATATCCGCGCCGAACTGGTGATGGTAGGCGATACGGATCCGGCTATTCGCGTGAAAGCTGCTGCGCTGGATCTTCCCGCGGGAACCCTGCAGTTTCGCGGTGAAGTCTCCTATCAGCAGGTGGCGGCGGAAATGCAGCGCGCCGATTGCCTGGTTTTGTTCAGTGATATTGAAAATTCCCCCTGTGTTATCAGTGAAGCGCATTGCTGCGGGCTACCCGTCATCGCTACCAATGTCGGGGGTATTCCCGAATTAATCGACGCGCAGAACGGCGTACTGGTGCCGCCGCGTGATGAAGCGGGGCTCTCGGCCGCCATGGAAGCCATGGTGACCGGAATGGTAAATTACAACCGGGAAAAGATTTCTGAAAACGCCTGCAATAAATATAACTATGAAGTAATCGGCCGTCAGCTGGATTGTTTATATGACGAAATCAAATAGTATTCTATTCAACACCTGTCATTTAACATTTAGCATTTAACATTTAGCATTTAACATTTAATATTTAGCATTCCCTCCCTATCCTTTCAGTCTATTCACCAGCGCGATATATTCCTTCATCGCGTCTTCCATTGATTTCCCTTTTAAGGAGGCCCATGCTTCGTATTTAGCCTTGCCCACGAAATCAAATGGGTTGGCAGGCGGGTCGGTGTTTACGTCACCTATACTGCCCTGTTTGTAGAGCGAATACAATTGCAGCAGGACATCATTCCCTGGCTTTTCGGGCAGTTGTTTGCTTTCGGCAGCGGCCTGTTCAAATGCGGCTTTTAAGTCCATATTTTTTTTCAGTTTTTCCGGGCGTTGTCGATAAAAATGGACTCCACCTGGCTCTTGCTTTCGATGGTTTTATAAAAATCTTCAAGGTAGGCTACCATGGTTTTGCGGGTGCGGTCGCTGAGCAGGTTAAAATTCCTGACCAGGGATAGGATGCTTTCCTTTTTGGCCCGGAAAACATCCAGTGTCATCTGCAGTTCTTCCATGGTGCGCGGGAAACCGCGATAGACCCTTTCGGTTACTTTCTCCGTACCGATGATTTCGTTGGGTACGGCGTAACTGGCATCTACCAGTCCGCAATAATCGAAATCGTAGGGGATGGCATAGGGGGGATGCACCGTGTTATTTTTTTCGAAAAGGAGTTTGATATTGTGTTCGTTGGGAACGGCCCAGTCGGTGTTGCCGATCATGTACTGGAATATGGCAACCATAGTCATCATGTTCCGGTCGGTGGCTTCGGTGAGGTATTGCCCGTGCACTTTTTTGTGCAGCCCGAGGCGCCGGGCCAGGTCGCCGTCGTCTTCGATCAAAAAGGAATATTGCGTAAATGGCCTGAAACGGTTACGGGTATCGGCATAATTTACCCGCATCAGCCGCACCCGGAAACTTTTTTCTTCCAGCAGGTTATAGATCTTGTACACTACATATTCTTTCAGTAATAGTTCTTCATCCGTGCTGTTGGTGCCGCAGCCTAAAACCAGTTTCAATTTTCCAAGGGAACTGAGCCGGGGCGCCGCCGCGCCGCGGAAATTGAGCGACATGGGCGGGATCTTGCAGTACTCCCTGCGGAAATTGCCCCGGGGCGCCACGCTGATCTCTTCGGTGATGGTGGTACTGTCGGGCCAGCGCATACTGATCGTGGCGCTCTGGAAAACGGGAGCTCCTTTCTGTGCCTGCAGGGCTTTGATATCGGTGGTCAGCGATACGTTCAGGATCGATTCATCCGTGAAAAAGCGGATACTGTCGACAGGCTGGGCGCAGGAAGTTGACAACTTTCCGGCAAATGCCAGCGTAATCAGGATCGGCTGTACGATTTTATTCATGATGGGATCTTGTTATGATGGTTTTTGAAGTACCCGGTAAATTACAAAAAACCCGACGAAACCGCCGCCTGCATTAGCCTCCTGACTTATTTCATCACTTCTTCAATTACCTGCCCGGTATTTCCACCCGGCATTTGAATATGCAACAGGGCGGCAAGGGTGGGGGCGATATCCGTCATATACACTTCCCGGTTCGATTTTCCGGGCCGGATCCCCCAGCCATACCAAAGCAGGGGAATATGCGCGTCATAAGGATTCCATAAACCATGCGTGGTGCCGGTATTGCTCCAGGCTTCTATATAACCCGGTTTCAGTATAAATTGTACATCCCCGTTGCGGCGCGGGTAGTAACCATTGTTCAGCATTTTCCGGATCGTGGATGGCAGGGGCACTTCGTTCAGGTCTTTCAGGGCGAAGGCGCGGTCGATCCCGGGTTCGGTATAGAGGCGTTTTACAAGCCATTTCAAAATCTCCGGTTCGTCAAGGCCGGCAGAATCGATGGCCGGGTGGTTCAGGTGCAGCTGGTAATTGTCATCCGACATGATGAGAGAACCGATCTTGTATTTCTCTGCCGCTTCCTTATTCAGTTTTGTCTGCAGGGTGGCCATAAATACGCGGCCGGCGGGCAGTTTGTTTTCCTGCATAAATTCAGGCACCTGGGCTACGCCGTGGTCGGCGGATAAGAAGACCGTGTACTGGTTCTTTCCCACATTGGCATCAAGGTAGTCGAGCAGGGTTCCCAGTTCTTTGTCCAGCCTTAACATATCATCTTCCGCCTCCACCGAGTTGGGGCCGAATGTATGGCCGATATAGTCGGGAGAGGAAAAACTCACGGTGAGAAAATCGGTGATATTATCAGCTCCCAGTTGTTCGCCGGCGATGGCCGCTTTGGCGAATTCGGCTGTCAGGGTATTGCCCATCGGGGTGCTGGCGATCTTTGAATAATCTTTTTCCCTGAATTTTTTCAGCTCGTAGGGAAAACTGTTGCCGAAAGGTTTTGCTTCATAGGCTTTTTCATCTGCTGTGCTTTGTTCATAGGTAGAAACGGGATAAAGCAGGTTCCAGCCTTTATCATAATATCCATCTACTTTCTTCAGCCCGTTAAAATCGCTTACCCATCGGGGTAAGTCGTTCCTGTAATAGGTGGAGGTGATCCAGTCGCCTGTTGAATTATCGTACCAGTAAGCGGCATTGGCGCTGTGCCCGGCCGGAAGAATAGCGCCCCGGTCCTTGATGGCGATACCGATCACTTTGCTTTTAAAGTTGGTGGCCAGCCGCAGTTCATCGCAGATCGTGGTGACCAGCATGTTCCGCGGGCTCATCTGGCCGAGGTTTGAACCGCTTCCCACCGTGTTCACCGATTTATCTTCGGTACAGTATACGGTGCGCATCTGTTCGCGGTCCCACCAGGTGTTACCTGTGATGCCTGAAATAGCGGGTACGGTACCGGTATAAATACAGCTGTGCCCGCAGCCGGTAACGGTGGGGGCATAGGGGATCAGTGTATTGTCGCAGGTAAAACCCTGGGTGAGCATCCGTTTAAATCCTCCCTTTGGATCATAACGGTCGTAATAACGGAAAAGGTAATCCCAGCGCATCTGGTCAACCACCAGGCCCACCACGAGTTTGGGGCGTTGTATTCCCGTCTGCGCCTGCACGGAAACGGCAAGCACCAACACGGATATTAACTTAATGAATCGCTGCATGTGAAAGATTTGCGCAAAAGTAAGCATTGAAGCCTGTTGCCGGGCCCGGGTGGGAGACGAAAGTTTTGGAACGGAGGATGCTTTGTCTATTTTTATAATATGAAAACGATCGGGCTTATCGGCGGTTTAACCTGGTTCTCAACCATCGATTATTACAGGTATATCAACCAGCTTGCCAATAAGCAGCTGGGCGGGGATGATACGGTTCGTATTATTCTTTATTCTGTTAATTACGGGGAGATCAGGCAACTTACCCAGGCAGGCGACTGGAAGCGCATCGCCGCCATCATGAGCGATGCCGCCATTCGTACTGAAGCGGCAGGGGCCGACTGCCTGCTGCTCGGGGCCAATACCATGCACCATATTGCAGAAGAGGTAGCGGCCATGGTAAAGATTCCGATTATACATATTGCCGATGCGGCGGCCGGGGCCATCAGGAAGCGGCATATCAGCACGGTCGCTTTACTCGGCACCCGTTATACGATGCAATTCGATTTTTACAGGAAAAAGCTGGCGGCGCACGGCATCAGCACCCTGGTACCGGAGGAGGAGGAGATCGATTATGTGAACCGGACTATTTACGAAGAGTTGGGCAAGGGAATCTTCCGGGATGAAACCCGGGAGCATTACCTGCGTATCATTGAGGCATTGGCCCGCCGGGGCGCCGAAGGCGTAATCCTGGGTTGTACCGAGATCCCGCTTTTGATCAAACAGGAAGATTGCCGCTGGCCGGTATTTGATACAACGCTATTGCATGCCGACGCGGCCGTCGGCTTTGCGCTGGGATGAACTGCGCTTATTTCAGGTTTCTGAAAAATATGGCCGATACAATACAAACGGCGCCCACAACCCACCACAATACATTAAAACCGGCTTCCTGTGCCAGCTGGGCGCCGCCCATCGGTCCGAGTGTTTGCGCAGCCGACCACGCCATGGTATATAATGCCGCGTATTGTCCGCGGTTAGAAGCCTGCGAGCGGGCGATCCAGTAGCTGTTCATGAACGGAAGGGCGAGTATTTCTCCGAAAGAGACGAGGCAGATCATCCCAAAAACAAGCAAGGCGCTTATTCCCGGGATATTCAGGATCAGAAACGAAATTCCGACGATGATAACGCCCACGGTGATCAAATCGATATTCCGTCTGCGTCCTTCCATTTTATACACCAGCACCATTTCCACCAGCGCGATGATAATGCCATTGATGGCCATCACGAATCCGATATAGGGTTCAGAAAGATGCAGGTCTTTTTTGAAGTAAACGGGCAGGTTGGTGAAGAGCTGGAAGAAACAGGCGGCGAAAAACATGGTCACGATCGTAAAGTAGATATAGATCCTGTCGCGGTAAGCGGGCGTGGCGTTCGCTGACTGCGGATCGTCGTGATGCGCGGGTTTGTAGCTGACGGGTTTTAAGAGTATCCACAGCAGGAAGGCGGCGGCGATATTGGTGAGCCCGTCTACCCAGAATAGTAATTCATAATTGATATGCGCGAGAAATCCGCCCAGGGCGCTTCCCACCGCCCAGCCGATATTGATGGCCAGCCGGTTCAGGGCATAGGAGCGTGTGCGGTTCTCTTCCTTACTGTAAAATGCGATGGCGGTTGAATTCGCGGGACGGAACGATTCATTCACAAAACTCAGCAGGAAAGTGAAGAGGCAGATCAGCGGGAAAGTTTTCATCTGTCCCAGGATGATAAAAAGAATTCCGCCGCCGAGCAGGGTGATCAGTTGTACGGGATAGAAACCTGTTTTATCGGTCAGTTTTCCTCCCAGCCAGGCGCCGCTGAATGCCCCGGCGCCAAAGAGACCGAATACAAAACCGGCTTGTCCCACCGAATAACCCATTTTGGGACTGGTGAGGTAGAGCGTCATGAACGGCACCACCATGGTTCCGCTCCGGTTGATGAGCATGATCAGGGACAGCAGCCAGGTTTCCCGGGAGAGTCCCGAATACGCATTTCGGTATGTGTTGACCGTGGTATGAATCATGTTCCGCAAATTTACCGGAATGAGGCCTGCAAAAGGCAACGGGAAAGGAAAACGGGACGATGGGATAAACGGTGTTTGAACTTAAATTATTTTCTCTATATTCAACTTTTAAAAATCAAACAAACATGAAGAAAATTTTTATGCTGTCCGTATTGGGAACCGCCGTTCTTTTTTTCAGCAATTGCGGCACTTCGAAAAAGGCGGCCTCGGCCCCGCCACCCAAGCTTACCTATGAAACCAACCTGCAGGCGGTCATTCAGGCCAATTGCACACCCTGTCATATCCCTGCAAAGGGCGGCAATAAACGGCCCTATGATAATTTCGCCAATGTGAAAACAGATATTGACGAGATGATCAGGCGTATCGAACTCAATCCCGGCGACCGCGGATTCATGCCTTTCCGGAAATCGGCAAAACTGAGCGACAGCACGATCAACGTGTTCAAGCAATGGAAGGCAGACGGGTTACTCGAAAAATAACCGGAACATCTATTTTATCAAATGAGCCCTGCCCCGCCGGGGCTCATTTGCATTTCATGATATACCGTAATGCCGGAAGGGAAGAAACCTTAATTTTTCAGGAGCATGTTGTAGATGTCCCTGCTCCAGTCGGTTTTGAAGATGGTAAAGAAATAATCCGCGGGTTGTTTTGGATCCACGGGTAATTCGATCAGCAGGTGATCTTCGAATTTCGATACCCACTGGTTTTCGTTTAGTTTTTTCCATTGATGCCCTTCCCGGTCGAGAATACCCTGCAGGATCAACTTATAACAACTGTCGCAGGTAGCCGAAATGGTTTCGGTAATACAAATTCCTGATTTATCAAATCCATATCTGTATTGTACGGGACCTGCGCCGGGGTCAATGACAGAGAGGGTAAACGTGCTGTCGGTAACTACCAGTGCCGGTTTTGCGGCGGCATTGGCTGTCACAAAATTTTCAAGGATGGACCTGAGGTCTGTTTTGTTCTTACCGATCCTGTCCTGGGCCATAAGGGTACCGGGCAGGGCGAGGTAAAGGAATACAAGTGTGCGGATCATGAACGATGGATTTAGTCCCCGAAAGGATGCAAAAATAGGCTTTCGGGTTGTCACGACCCACACTGCATTCATTTTTCAGCGCTGATCACGATAGCGGAGGCATCGATGGCCACTTCCCCGGGATAGCGGTTCCTGACCAGTTCCAGCACCTCATCTTTGATTTTCTCACGTGTGGCTTCGTCCGCCTGGCTCAGGGCCGCCACGATCGGGGCCCCCACATCGGTCATCATGTTCCAGTAGGTGTCGGCCGTTCCGCTTCGCATTTGGGTGGGCACTATTTCTTCGGAAATATTTTTCAGACCGGCCGCTTCGAAGATTGATTTCATCAGACCGGGTTTGGCGCAACGGAACATACCCGGGGCGCCCGGCGGTGGTTGCGGCAGGGTCATGTGTTTATTGATCGTGCCCATGATGGCGGTGACCCAGAAATTTTTTTCGGGGCCGTCCCATACCGATGTGGCGAGTCGTCCCCCGGGTTTTAACACCCGGGTCATTTCACGGGCCGCGAGTTCCATATCGGGGAAGAACATGAATCCGAAGCGGCAGCTCAGCGCGTCGAAACTGTTATCAGGGAAGGGCAGGTCGCAAACATCGCAGGCCACCGTTTCGATATTTCGGATCCCGCGCAATTCGGCGTTTTCCCTGGCGATCGCCAGCATGTCTTCGGCAAGATCGGTGATCACCACTTTTCCACCGGTCAGCATGCCCGCGATCGTCAGCCCGGGCTCGCCCGTTCCCGCGGCGATATCCAGTACCACATCATTTCCGCCGGGATGGATCCGGCGAATAATTACTTCGCCCATCGGGCGCAGGAAATCCATGGTCAGCTTGTCCCATTTCTTCCACCCCGGTGAAAATTTGTTCCAGGATTTTTTTTGCTGTTCCCTGATTTCTTCGAGTTGCTGGTTCATTGATTTTTGTTTTTGTTTTTTTGAAATAATCGTATTTATCGAGGTCCCTGGCCTGTTTTGGTAAGGGCGATATCGATGATAAAGCCCCAGAGCCGGTTGAAATCGGCCGGGTCGCCTTTTTTAATTTCTTCGGTAGCCCCGATACTGACTGTATGCGTCTGCCCCGCCCAGTTCATTTCAATCGAGGTGGTGGGGCGGTCGTACACGATGTTTTTAGTGGCGCCCGATACCGTGACCGTAAAATGGCGGTTATTCATTTCCGTTAGTAAATTGTTCAGTTCGGCGGGCGACAGGGAGAAAGTAAAGGTATCCGTTTTGGGCTGATGCCAGTGGATGTAAGCGCAGGCGGTATCGCTGATCGTGACCCGGAAGCTTTCCGGTACCATGCCGCCGCCGTGGTAGATGTTAAGCTGCATGTCACGCGCCCAGGCAGCGGGCAGGGCGGCTTGCGAGCGGCCGGTACAGGAAATACCTGAAAAGAAAAGCGACAGGAGCACCATCCCCTGGTTAATTCGGCCACGCATCGCTGCCATGGGAAAGCATTTACCCTGTTAAAATACGATTTTCGGAGGATTTAAAAAGGCGGCCCGTGAATGTGTCTTTATCGCCTAATCCCAGACAAATTTCCAGCTTCCGTCCTTTTGTTTTTTCCAGACGGTATGAAACACCCCGCGGCTTTCCTCCGTTTTTCCGGTGCTGTCTTTGGATTGCCAGACATACCTGCCGTAAGTATACCCGAGATCGCCGTTGCCGGAAGCTTCGATAAAGTCGGGCGCCCAGGTTACGGTGGCGTTTTTAAAGAAATCTGCCGAATAGAATTGCCGGATATTCTCCTTGCCGCGGATCAGCGAATCGTTCCGTCTTTTGACAACCGCGTTGGAATCGGCAAAATACCAGAAAGCCTCACCGATGCCTTTATCGGCAGCCATCTGCGCAAATTCTTTTTCCGCATTGGCGATTTCGGTCTTTGCTTGTTCACTTTGATCGGCGGGTTTTGACCGGCAGGAGGCAAGGCAGCAACCCGTAATCCATGCCGCCAGGAAGATTTGTTTGATCATAGTATTGATTCAGGTGATAAATGTAGCCGTTTTCCCTTGTCAAAAACTGTCAATTATTCAGGGGGTAAAAAGTTCAGCTGGAATCATACTGATTTCTGCATCACCACGAATTCGATGGGCCGGCGGGCGCGCCCGAAGGCGGAATCTTCAAAAGGTTCTTTCTGACCCGTTTTTACATATCCCTGCCGTTCATACCAGGCAATCAGTTCGGCCCTTGTATCGATCACGCGCATGAAGATGGCGCTGCAACCCTGTTCCGCGGCATATTGCTCAGCTGCCCGCATCAGTTGCCTGCCAATCCCTTTGGCCTGCAGGTCAGGAGAAACGCTGAGCATGCCGAGGTAGAGTTTGCCTTCCCTTTTTTGCAGGAAAACGCAGCCTTCGATTTTTTTGTCATCGCTTTCATATTTCAGGAATACCGTACCGGGCGACCGCATCAGGTTGCCCAGGTGTTTTTCATCGGTACGCAGGCTTCCTTCCACCAGGTCGGCTTCGGTGGTCCATCCCTTTTTTGATCCCTCGCCGCGGTAGGCGCTGTTGAGCAGGCTGACCAGTGCAGGAATATTATCAATACCGGCTATGGAAACGGGCATGGCCAAAGTTACGATTCACTGTGTTTTCCCGGAAGGGTCATCTCGAACACTTTTTGCTCCTTGCTTTCCGAAAAACCCAGTTGCCGGTAAAACCGGTGTGCTTCTTTGCGGATGACGTTACTCCTTAACCGGAGTGTGGCGACGCCGCGGCTGCTGCACCAGTCCTTTGCCGTTTCGATCAGTTGCCTCCCGATGCCCTTACCGCGGAATTTTTCTTCGACTACCAGTCCGCCGATTTCGCAAAAGATTCCCGATTCCAGCCGCACCGTATGAAAAATATGGATCCAGGCGATAACGGTTTGATCACAGGTCATCACATACACCGCTTCATTTTCATTGGAGAGTATCGTGGTAAGGTTTTGCCGGGTTTCGGCAAGCTTGCGCGGGTAGCCCAACTGGCGGGATAATGCTGTCAGCGCTTCCGCATCATCCAGGCCGGCGTGGCGAATACTGAACTGGAGCATGACACTATTTGACAATAAAAATAACCAATCCGGTTTCAGTTTCTCAGGACCCGGTAAATATTAACAAGCGTTTGTAGCGGCCTCACTACATAAAATAAAGGGTGAAAACGGGCGCTGACAGTATAAAATGGCTTATTTTTAGGCAATCACCCTGTTACACCGACACGCTAAAAACAATCTATGTCCAAAGCCATCTTCAGTAACGAGAATAATAATTTTTTTCATGATCTCAAGGCCACGGTTGATGCTTATTTCACGTCGAAAAGGATCCGTAAAACCGGGGACTGGCGTTTGTACAGCAAATCACTGATCATGATCGCCACGGCCGTTGGCTGTTATATCACACTGCTGTTTATCCAAATCCCCGTCGCGCTTTCCCTCGTGCTCTGCGCGGTAATGGGACTTTCCCTGGCCGGGATCGGTTTCAGTGTAATGCATGATGCCTGCCACGGCAGTTACAGTTCGCGAAACTGGGTGAACAATATCCTGGGTCATACCCTGAATGCACTCGGCGGCAACGCTTTTTTCTGGAAACAAAAACATAATATCCTTCATCATACCTATACCAATGTAGACGGCATTGATGACGACCTGGCCAAACTGCCGCTGATCCGCCTTACCGAAACACAGAAATGGTTTTCGGCGCACCGTGTGCAGCACCTCTATGTTCCCCTGGTATACAGCATCACCAGCCTGGCCTGGGTTTTTATCATGGACTTTGTAAAATATTTCAAAAGGGATATCAGCGGCACGGCGGCCTGGAAGATGAAACCCGTGCATCATTTCATATTCTGGATGACCAAATTGCTTTATGTGGGTTTCTATATCGTGTTACCGATTATCATGGTGGGGGCCCAGGCCTGGCTTATCGGCTACCTGCTGATGAACGCCTGTTTCGGGTTTACGCTTTCCATCGTTTTCCAGCTGGCGCATATCGTGGAGAAAACGGAAGCAGAATACGTGGCTCCTGCCTCCACCAAACATTTTGAAACCACCTGGGCCGAGCACCAGTTAAGAACTACCGCCAATTTCGCGATGGGTAACCGGTTTATCAATTGGTTCGTGGGCGGATTGAATTTCCAGATCGAACACCACCTGTTTCCGAAGATCAGCCATGTTCATTACCCGGCCATCAGCAGGATCGTGATGGAGAAATGCAGGGAATACAATATGCCATACCATTATTATCCAACGATGGCGGGCGCCGTGGCGTCACATTACCGCGTCATGCGTAACCTCGGCCGGAAGCCTGTAAAACCCGTACCCTCGCTCGCTTAAACAGGCGGGGGATCAGAATCCCTTGCGGCCCGCTTTGATCTGTTCCAGCATTTTTCTTGAATTTTCACCGGTCTGGCCATTGGGATCCAGGCTGATCGCGTGCTGGTAATATTTTATCGCCTCATCCGTATCACCGGCTTTCCAGCAGGCTTCGGCATAACTGTCATACGCATTCGCTGATTGCGGGAACAACTGCACGTTCATATATAATATCTTTCTCGCTTCAGCCGCTTTGCCAGCATTCAGTAACTCGTATCCGTAGTCATTGATCTTCGTTTCGAGTTCATCCCGGTAATAGCGGTGCAGGGGGTCCTGCAGGTATTCACGGGCAAGCGCGACCGCTTCATCCAGTTTTCCTTTGATGACGAGTTCCCGCAACTGGTCAGAAACAGGCGCCTGTTCTTTGTAGTTCATGATCACATTCATGCAGGGATCATTCCCCTTTGCGTAGTCTGCAAAATTCATATCCGCGGCCAGGTGCGGTGCCGTCCAGGGACGTTTATCACGGGGGTCGAGGTTTTGCCACCAGAGCCAGCTCAGCGCGATATTCAGTTTGCTTTTCGGCAACACTTCGATCCTTGTATCACCATAGAAGTTCACGTTTTCGGCTGTGGGTTCTCCCACGAAAATGACTTCCGTGTATTTTTCAAGTTCGTTGGTCAGGTTTTGCGCCGCAGAGAAAGTGGCCTTGCCCAGTATCACAAAAAAATGACCGTTCCTGTTGATTTTTTTCGACGCGACCACACCGGTGATCACGGGTTTGTTGAGATAATTATTGCCGCCCCCGTTGAGCCTGATATCAAGCACAAAACGATCGGCGCCCACGCTGTCGGTAAACCGGAACACTTTTTCAAAAAATTCCTTTATCGTCTGATCCGGTTCATCCTGTACCGCGTCGTGCCGTACATACACGGTCCTGCTCTCCGGCAGGTATTCAAAATATCGAAGCCGCTCCGTTCCCCTCAGCCACAACACGGATCCAGGTTTGCCCAGCTGGTCATAGGCATCCACCCAATCTGCAGGGATGCTGATAGGGCCATGGCGGGGGCCCTGCACCGGTTCGGTGGCGCTGAGGGTGATCGTATTCTCCCTGCCGTCTTTCTGGTAGGTGACCGGAATTTTATCGGCCCTTTCACTGATGCCGACAGCCTGGAGGATCTCCGCGCTGTTGAGATAATACTGGACCATGTTTTTAAAACCCTGCTCGTTTTCGAAGGCGATCACGGGGCGGATCAGTTGCAGGGCCTGTTCGGCGGTCTTGTTGCCGATCTTCAGTACTTTTCCGCCTACCGCTTCCTTGTAATCGGCATGGATCGATTTGATATAAAGCCCGTCATTGAACAAATAGAAACGAACAGGCAGGGGATGCACCCAGTAGGTGAAATTATCTCCCGAACCCCATTGCCGGCGCACGGAGGTATGACCAATATGGAACATCGCTACTAGTTTGGCGAATTCCACTTTCATCTGCACATCCGAAAGGGTCCCGATCTTCTTGTCGATAGCCGACACGGCGCTGTCGAACTGGGCGGCGGAAACGTTATAGAACAGGTTGGGATATTTGCTGTGGACCAGTTGCCTGAAATAAGCCAGGTCGCTTCGCCAGTCCTGCGGGCCGGTCCCGGGCTGGGCCTGCAGGGACAGGATGCCGGCCTGGAATACAAGGATAAGTATGCTGAGGCGGAATCTGCGGATCATAAGACAGTTTTTTGCTGTGACTTTTAAGATAACGTAAAAGTTACAGCTTCGGGCTGATTAATTGCAAACCCGGGGGCGACCGGCGGCAAACATCGATATGCGGTTATTGTATGGGTTTTTGCGGAGAAGCCGGGTATTACAAAAAAGAACCGCCCTGCAGGAACAGGGCGGTCACTATTATCGGATTTCCGTATCAGAATCCTTTTCCGCGGCCATCACGGCCATCGCGTCCATCACGTCCATCGCGGTCGCCGGGGAAATTATCCCTGCCGTCTTTGGGATCAAAACCCTTGTCGTCCCGGATATCACGGCTGTCGTTTTTGTCCCAGCCTCTGTCATCATTGTCATACTTGTTCCAGCCCCTGTCGTCCCGGTCATAGCGGCCATAGCCCCTCATTTCCCGGATATCGATATGGCCAAAACGGTCGACGGTGATCATGACATTGCTCCGGTTCAGGCGGAAGGCGGCGAAGTCGACCAGCCTTTCGCGGACGAAGAAGCCCCTGCGCATTTCATAAACTTTCACCGTGTGACGGTTTCCGTAGAAATCGTCCAGGCGGATGTTCATGTTGCTGCCGAAATAGCTTTTGCCATCGACAACGATCTTGAAATTGCTGAAGCTTCGGATGGAGACGACCGGTCTGCGATCGGCCGCAAACACGGCGGCTGCCAGCAAAAGTCCTGCAAAGAGTGTAAACATCTTTTTCATAGTTGTAACGTTTTTATTTAATGTACCGCAACCGCCGGGCGGGCTGCTGCACGTTTTAATTAGTGCCCGGTCGGACGTAGTAATTCAAAGCAGGTGCCAGCGTGCCGGAAAAGGGTAAATAATTTGTTAAGGGAAAAATTTGTGATTTCCTGATTAAACTTTCCAGGTTGGGGTCGTTCCGGTGGGGCGATAGGCCTGCTCCCGTTCAATGAGCTTTTTTAAGGGAATTGCATTCTATTACTAAAAGAAATAGAATAATGCTGCGAGACCATAAGTCTCGCAGCGCAGACCTGCTTCAATATAAACCACGCAATAATATTCTTATTTGTCAGGCAAATACAATAGCGCTCAGCTAGCCGGTTTTTCTTACCTTTGCCCACCTGAAATTGAGGCACTAAGACACCATGAAGCAAATCAGAAATTTTTGCATTATCGCGCATATCGACCACGGAAAATCAACCCTGGCAGACCGGCTCCTGCAGCAAACCAATACCATTACGGAAAGGGATATGATGGACCAGGTACTGGACGATATGGACCTTGAGCGCGAAAAAGGCATTACGATCAAAAGTCACGCTATCCAGATCAATTACCTGCATAAGGACAACAAAGAATATATTCTCAACCTGATCGACACTCCCGGGCATGTGGACTTCAGTTATGAAGTGAGCCGGGCCCTTGCCGCCTGTGAAGGAGCCCTGCTGCTGGTGGATGCCACACAGGGTATTCAGGCCCAGACTATCAGCAATTTATACCTGGCTATTGATAATGACCTTGAGATCATTCCCGTGATCAATAAGATCGATATGGATGGGGCGATGGTGGAGGAAGTCAAGGACCAGATCATCGACCTGATCGGCTGTAAACCGGAGGATATCTTACTGGCCAGCGCCCGTACCGGCGTGGGCGTTCCTGAAATACTGAACGCCATCGTGGAGCGAATACCGCCACCGAAGGGTGATCCCAACGCCCCGCTGCAGGCCCTGATCTTTGATTCCGTATTCAATTCGTTCAGGGGTATCATCGTTTATTACCGGATCATGAGCGGTTCGATCAAAAAAGGCGATAAAGTAAAATTCGTTTCCACCGGGCAGGAATACGGCGCCGATGAAGTGGGCATCCTGAAACTGAAAATGACGGAAAAACCGGAAGTGCAATGCGGCGACGTGGGGTATATCATCACCGGTATTAAAAACGCGAAGGAAGTAAAAGTGGGGGATACCATTACCCTGGCCAGCAATAGCAACCCGCAGATGATACAGGGTTTTGAGGAAGTGAAACCGATGGTCTTCGCGGGGATTTTTCCCGTGAACACGGATGATTTTGAGGAACTGCGCGATTGCATGGACAAACTGCAGTTAAACGACGCTTCGCTGACTTACGAACTGGAAACCTCGCAGGCCCTCGGGTTCGGATTCCGGTGCGGTTTTCTCGGGATGCTGCACATGGAGATCATCCAGGAAAGACTGGAGAGGGAATTTAACCAGACGGTGATCACCACCGTGCCTAACGTAAGTTTTATTGCCTATACCACGGCGGGGAAAAAGATCATCGTGAATAACCCCACCGAATTCCCCGACCCCGTGAAAACAGAAAGGATCGAGGAGCCTTTTATCAAGGCGCAGATCATCAGCAAACCCGAATATATCGGCAATATCATGACCCTTTGTCTTGGCAAAAGAGGGATCCTGATGAACCAGAGTTACCTTACCCAAACCCGGGTGGAGCTTATTTTCGAGATGCCCCTCACCGAGATCGTTTTTGATTTCTATGATAAATTGAAATCACAGACCCGCGGCTACGCCTCTTTCGATTACCATCCCATTGGTTACCGCGAAAGTGATATCGTAAAAATGGATATACTGCTGAACGGCGATAAGGTGGACGCCCTTTCGGCCCTGATCCACAGAAGCCGTGCCCAGGATTTCGGCCGCAAGCTTTGCGAGAAGCTAAAAGAACTTTTACCGCGCCAGCAATTCCAGATCGCCATCCAGGCCGCCATCGGGGCCAAGATCATCTCGCGCGAAACCATTTCGGCGCTGCGGAAAGACGTAACCGCCAAATGTTACGGCGGCGATATTTCCCGTAAACGCAAACTCCTCGAAAAACAGAAGGAAGGGAAAAAGCGCATGCGCCAGATCGGGAACGTAGAAGTGCCGCAGGAGGCTTTTTTGGCCGTGCTGAAGCTGGATGAGTGAGAGGGAATGGGGAGAGGCGAGAGGCGA
>CAYNSL010000007.1:43784-48238 GCA_964399755.1 uncultured Chitinophaga sp.
GACCCGATAGCTATCGGGTGGGGAGTGTGCGTAATAATTGTGGGTGTTCCCTGATTTACTGAATTCCTTAAATGGAAGAGGTTAGAAATTTCTAATTTGTAAGCATCTGCGGGGGTGCTTTTTTTATTTATTATATTCGGGAGATGTTGAAACTATCGCGCCTGATCAATTACCCGCTGGGGTTGCTGGGACTCAAACTGGGCCGCAAGCCCTCAAAAGATACAGATCCGCTGAAGGATATTGTATCGGATACCGGTTTCCGGCAGATCTACGAAAAGGTAAAGCCTTATACTTTGGTAGGGCCTGAAAGATGTTATGCCCTGTATCAGTCCATCCGGTATATTCTCGATAATAATATCCCCGGCGATTTCGTGGAATGCGGGGTTTGGAAGGGAGGTTCTGCCATGCTGATGGCCTATACATTGCTGGAAGCGGGGCACAGCGACCGGAAGATCATTTTGTTCGACACTTTTGAAGGGATGGTTCAACCCGGGGAGATGGATGGCGCATTTGAAAAACAGGAATGGGAACGGCTGAAGAAAGCGGAGGGCGGCAGCAACTGGTGCTTTTCTTCGGAAGAGGAAGTGCGGGAAAATATGAAAGCCACGGCTTATCCCGGCGGGAACGTCATCCTCATCAGGGGAAAGGTTGAAAATACCCTGCCCGCGCATTCGCCTGAACGGATCGCCCTGCTCCGGCTTGATACGGACTGGTACGGGTCGACCCTGCATGAACTGCTGCATTTATACCCCCTGCTCGAAAAAAAGGGGGTGCTGATGATTGATGATTACGGCGCCTGGGAGGGAGCGAGAAAGGCGACGGATGAATATTTCAATTCGATTGGCAGGGTTTACCTGCATCGTATCGATTGGACAGGACGGATTGTGATCAAGTGAGAAATTTTTCCGCCCAACTTTTATAAATCAGCGCCGGGTCAAATTGCAGAACGGATTGCCAGGCCGCATTTCCCATCGCTTTCCTTTTCTCCGTATCAGTGATCAATGAATCGATGGAGGCAGCCATGGCTTGTATATCACCCATTTTTACCAGCAACCCGTTCTGCTGATTGGAAAGGATATGACGCGGACCGGTTTCGCAGTCAAAAGCGATACAGGGCAACCCGGCCGACTGGGCCTCGAGCAGGGTCATGGGAAAACATTCATTCCTGGAAGTCATCACGTATATTGAAGCACCCCGGTATTCGTTCATGATCGCCGGGCCCGCGGGCGGTTGAAGGATTAGTCGGCCTTTCAGGTTTTCCTGTTCAATAAATGCTTCCGCCTCTTTTTTCATTTCACCGTCGCCGATCAGTTTCCATTGCCAGTCGGGGTGCTGTTTCAATACGATCCCGGCCGTTTTCAGTAAAAGATCGGTTCCTTTTACCCGGGTAAGCCGGCCCACGGTCAGTAATTGTTTATGCTCAAGCACGGCGGGTTGGTTCCGGCTTACAAAATTGGGGATCACGACCACGCGGCTATTCACTTTTTCAAACAAACGTTTTTCATCTTCGTTCAGGCAGACCACGGCGTCAAGACGGGAATAGGTTTGCCGGAATATTTTTTCCCAGAACGCGTTTTTTTCAAGCTCGAAATAGTGATGATGTTCCCAGGAAATTATTTTGCAGAATTTTCCTGATCCCGAAAGGATCGCAGCGGCGGCGAAGGGGTATTCCGTTGCGATCGTCAGGTCCGGCCGGAGGGCTTTGAGCGATTTCCCGAGTTTCAGCACATCGCTCAGCATCCTGAGTTTGCGGGAAATGATATTGCCGCCTTTCCCGATCCCGAAGGATAAAGGCTGCTGTTGCAGGTTTATTTTACCGGAAACGGGATAAAAACTATCCTTGGTTTCATCGAGTACCAGTATTGTTACGGCATTTCCTTTTTCGGCAAAGAGACCGGCCGCCTCCACAACAGCCCTTTCAATGCCTCCCGGGAGATCGAGACGCGAACAGAGAAAAACGATATGACGGCCGGTGTTCATGTAAAATTAGCGGACCAATTGTTGAAAATACCTGTTGATGACGGGAGCCCATTTGTCGCAGGAATAATGGGCTTCCACATAGGGGCGACCCCGGCCGGCCATCTGCCGGCGGGTGTCCGGGTCGCGGTAGAGCGTCGTCAATGCTTGCTGCCATTCACGGTGATCCGTAACCGCAATTCCGGCCCCGGATCCTTCGATGATGTTCCTGTTAACGCCTACCGGGGATGCCAGGCAGGCGATACCACAGGCCATATACTGCAATAGTTTGAAACCGCATTTTCCCCTTGTCCATTCGTCGTCGGACAGGGGCATCAGCCCTACATCAAAGCTGTTGATCAGTTCGATTTCCCTTTCGCGCGACCAGGGTACAAATTGCACCCTGTCGCTGATACCACTAAATCCTTCGGGACGTTCGCCCGAAACGATCACCAGGCGGCTGTCTTTATTTTCCTGTAAAAATGCAAGCAGTGGTTGCCTGACCTGTTCCAGGTATTTTAAATTACTGGGCGTACCGATCCAGCCAATGGTGAATGGGCGGTCGGGTACCGCCGCCGGCTTATACAAATTTGTATCAATGACGGATGGAACCAGTTTTACCTGTTTGTTGATGCCTATACAGTACGCGGCGATATATTCATTTCCGGCAAATACCATTTCCGCCTTTTGAATCACCGTGTTGACGGCTTGTTTCCCTTCGGTCAGCCAGACCGCGTCATCCAGGTCCAATACAAAAGGTTTTGTGTACCGGCTTTCGATCAGGCAGGATTCGTAAAGCAGTAACCGGTTTTGCCAGATGATATCGTATTGCCGCTGAATCCGGAGCAGTTTTTCCCGTCCCCGGATCTGCAGGGTACGCCAGTATTTTTTATTCCGGAGCGTCCACCAGGGCGGATCTGATTCCTTAGGAGGGGAGGCTGTTATTAAATCCAGTGAAGTTCCCAGTGCGTTCAGCGTATCCTTGTACTGCGCGATCCTGAACCGTGACGCCGGATCGCCGGGGGATGATATGAGTCCCATCAATTTCATTTCCTGAAAAGCGAGCGGATGAGTTTAAAGGGGGCCAGTATGAAATGACCGGTCCGGTACGTTATTGTCTTTTTCACCAGGTCGGTTTGCGCGTCGCGCAATTGATCCACGGATTGCGGGGAAAGAAAAAAACCGGTGGCGGGAGGCGTAAATGCCTGGTCGGATGCGAGGGCCAGCCAGTATTGAATGACGGGTTGATCGGCGACAGTGATATTTTCGAAATCCCCGGTGTAAAAATGTGACAATCGCGGATCGGTCCCGCTGAGCATCAGGGAGCCCCAAAGGGATGACTGGCCGTAAAATACATGCTGTGAGAAATAACGGGCGATGAGATTCCTGAATTCATGCCCGTACAATTCTTTCTTATGAAAAGGATTCCGGTAACCGGTACGGTCGCTGTAGATCGCTTTTTCCGGGGTGGATATAAAGAGGATGCCGCCGGGTTTCAGCACCCGTTTCAGTTCTGCAAGCAGTTTGTCGTGTTCATCCGTATGTTCCAGGGTCTCAAAACAGGTAACCATGTCGAATACCGCGTTACCGGCATCAATAGCCAGTACCGATCCCTGTTTGAACGTGATATTAGAGGCTTTGTATTTAGCCCTTGCTTTTTCAATAGTGGCATGATCGATATCGATGCCCGTAACCTGTGCGGCTTTTTTAGACAGCAGGTAAACCCCGTATCCCTCACCACAGGCGATATCCAAAATGTTTTTGCCCGCCGCCATTTCGAGCGCCATGGCGTAACGGTGCAGGTGTTCCTGCCGGGTGTCGCCGCCGACAAAGGTTTCCAGTCTTTCTCCCGTCCATGGTTGTGTTTGGTTCATGATTCGCTGATTCTTTTCAGGTAGCCGTCAACGTTAAAAGTGGCATTGTGGCCGAAATAATCACAATAATAACGATCGATAATAAACGAAGGGTGGGTGGCCAGGAATTCACGGATGGCCCGCAGGGGCCCGCCGTTGAATTCTTTTTTCCTTCCCAGGGCGTTGACGATCCCGTCTTCCACAATAAAATATGAATCTTTTGATACAAAGGGTGAAAATTTCTCCAGCGCCGCGAGGCAGTCCTCGTAACGGTGCGACCCGTCCTCGATGACCAGGATGCGGGGAAAATTTTTCAGTTGTGAAGTATCATATTTCGCAAACCCTTCTTTGAAAATCCTGATCCGCGGGTGCTTGCGCAGCGATGCATCTTCGGTATTGCCGGGCAGGTCGATGGTATGCAATTCGCCCTTGCCGTTCATTTCCAGCAGGTCGGCAAGATAGAGCGCTGATCCGCCTTTGCTGGTGCCGATTTCAATCACCAGGTCGGGTTTGATTTCCGTGAGCAGGACCTGGTAGAGCACATAATCAAAGGGGCATTTGATCGCCGGTACGCCCTTATACGTAACCCGGTGGTGCCCCTTGTCGATATCCCGTAGCGGGAAAGATTTATTGTTTCCGAATAAT
>CAYNSL010000008.1:0-48076 GCA_964399755.1 uncultured Chitinophaga sp.
TCGCCCTTACCTGGGGCTGACTGCCCGCCTCGCAAATGATAAAAAAATCAGCTACGGCTTCATTTATTTTTCGCAGGTCGAGGGAAACGATATGCTCCCCTTTTTTATCCCGGATCGCAGCAATAATGGTTTTGATGATTTTCGAATTCCTGGTTAACCGGCTCAGGCCTTTTTTCTTCCGGTGGGTCAGTACTGCCAATTGTTCCAAATAATGATGAGTGTTTTAGTTTATTTGTTGCCGGTTCCTGCTGGCCCGTTTTCAGGAAACATTTCCGAACCCGGTATCAGCGCCGGGTTTTCCGGAACCAGAAACTAGCTTACTTTGTCAAAAATAGCAATTAATTGCCACAAGCCCCTGCCGTAAACCCCATTGGGACGCCATTCATTGAACTGCAATCGGTTGACAGTACCAATAACTATGCCCGGCGGCTTTTGAACCAAGGGGGGCTGCCGAACAGGCAGTATGCCGGTTTGCATGGCACTGCAGTTTTTGCCCACGAACAAACAGCCGGAAAAGGCCAGCGGGGCAGGGTCTGGACCTCAGAAAAAGGGGATAATATTATCCTGAGCATTGGTATCATGCCCCACACATCATTGCCGGCCCTGCAATTCGAACTCAGCGCCTGCATGGCGGTTGCCGTTTATGAATTCTTCCGGCAATACGCGGGGAACGATACGAAGATCAAATGGCCCAACGACCTGTATTGGCAAGACAGAAAGGCAGGGGGGATATTGATCGAGTCGGTAGTCGGACCCGGAAATATTCCTTCGGATAGTCAGGCGCCGGGAGGCTGGCAATGGGCGATTATCGGGATCGGGATCAATATCAACCAAACGGAATTCCCGGCCTGGTTGCCCAACCCCGTTTCCCTGAAACAAATTACCGGGAAGCGATACGACCCGGTCTTACTGGCGAAAGACTTATGCATTCAGCTCGAAGATCATTTTCAGCAACTGAAAGGATCCGGTCCCGGTGCAATTTTTAAAAAATATAATGCCGCTTTATACAAGCGAAATGAAATAGTGCGGTTGAAAAAAGAGAACCGCATTTTTGAAGCCACGGTAAAAGCGGTTGAAACAAACGGAAAACTGCTGGTGCGGCATGCGATGGAAGAAGCGTTTGATTTCGGGGAGGTTGAATGGGTCATTGAAGTCAAATAGGTCATAGCAGTCATATCAGTCATATAAGTCATAAAGGTCACATGCCAGCGTAGCTGGAAGTTTACCAGGATGATGATTTAAAAACCCTACATTACTTATATAACTTATATACTTATTTACCTATTTACTTATTAACTTATCCCACTACTTCTTATCCCTCCACATTGTAAACTTCCTCGATATCGTAAAACCCCAGCGGTACTGGCCGCGGCCCCATGACGTGATGGTGCGGGGAATAAAACGGTTTTCCAGTATTTCGGAACAGTTGGTGAAATTAAGCCGGAAGATATGCCCGGCCGTCTTGATCTCTAACCCGATCCCCAGCGGGTCGTAAAACCGGATATTATTTTTCAGGCTGAAAGAATCCTTACTGGCCTGGTCGCGGAAGGGATGAAAATAATCGAATACGAAATTGAACCGGCTCCCCAGCGGAAACCGGATGGCGCCACCGAGGGCGAACATGTTTTTTTTATCATAACTGATGGCATATCCCCGGGTGAGAAAAGCCGTATTTAATTGTACGCTCACATCTTTGAACCGCCGGGCAATGATCAGTTGCCAAACCTGGCTGAACCGGTCGCCGAAATCCCGGAAACTATGGTCGAGGTTGTCAATAGAACTGGCCTTATTGCACGCGATCACGAAGCTCCCGCTCAGCGCCAGCGAAAGGGGATGCGAAGGGTCATCCGCCCGTTGCTGCATCAACTGGTATTTCGCGCCCAGTTCCACTAATTGGGTTTGCTGGCTTGCTCCCTTGGAGCGCGCGATCGTGGCATCGAAATGTTTGGCCAGTCCCGCGGTGAACCCGATCCGGACATCGGTGGAATTATCCAGGCCGAAGAAATGCCTGAGCCCGCCGAAACTACCCGCGAAATCACCGAAATTATGCGTGACGTTAAAATCCAGCTTGCCTTTTTCGATCACTTCCGTTGTCCGGGCATTGATGGCCCGAGGCGCGCTGAAAATCTCAACGGGCTTTTTTTCATTTTTATCCTGCGCCCAACCGGGCATGGTCATGCAGACCAGTACGCAAACGACCAGCTTTTTCATGTTTTTAATTTCCCTGTTTGTATCGTGGATAAATACGAACTGGTTGCTTGCCGGGACGAAGGAAATCATTTAAGCGCGGCGACGATCTCCTGGGCATGGGCCTTGTTACGGGGCCGGGTAAAAATTTTCAGGATATAACCCCGTTCATCAATAAGGAATGTGGTGCGGAGGATGCCGATATAATCGCGCCCGAACATTTTTTTCCAGTCGCGCACCCCGTAGCGTTCAGTTATTTTATTTTGAGGATCGGCGATCAGCCGGAAAGGCAGTTTGTATTTTTCCTCAAATTTTTTCTGCTTCTTCTCCTCGTCAGGACTCACCCCAACCACTTCCAGCCCCTTTTTCTTCAGTAGGGCATAATTATCGCGCAGGTTGCAGGACTCTACCGTGCAGGTGGGCGTATCCGCTTCGGGATAAAAATAAAGGACCAGTTTCTTCCCTTTAAAATCCGAAAGGGAAACGGGACGGCCATCCTGGTCTTTCCCCGAAAAAGCGGGGGCTTTGTCGCCTTCTTTTAGTGTGATCATAATACTGAATGATGAAATGTTTTAAAAGTCATAGGAGTCATATCAGTCATAAAAGTCATATCAGTCATATCAGTCAAATGAGGAGCAGCAGGGGATAAATGAAAACTACTTTCGAAGCATGTGACCTATATGACTCATATGACCCATATGACTCATATGACCTATTTGACTTTTTTCTTTTTCTTCACCAGTTTTTTCTTCGGCGGCGTATAGGGATAACGTTTGAACCACCATGATTTCGTTGTCGTATTTCCCACAAGGTCTTCCGCCGTTACTTTCAGTTCGTGCACGCCAAAGGGACACCGGTCGTCGAAAATATAAATCCAGTTCCGGGATTTATCATTGGTGAAACGGATCCACTGGCCGTCCAGTTCGGCCCTGAATTTCCGGATCGCGCCCATATTATCCGAGGGGGTAAAGAGTATCCTTGAAGCGGGGCTGAGATCGATCGTGTCACCCCTCCCCAATTCGTTGATAAAGGGCGCCACCGTATCGGCCAGTAACTGGAAGGAACCCAGGTCGCCGAATCGTGCGGACAGCCATTTCTCTTCCCAAACCGCTTTTCGTACGCTGTTTCCTTTCCGGTCGCTGCGGCGGATCAGTAGTTTGTCCTGCCATTCAAAAGGAATCGTCCTGTCAGGTTTTATCCGCACGATCACATCGCTATGCAGGGGGATCGAAGCGTCGTTAACCTGGTGTATAGCGGAAACGGCCGTACCGGCCAGGAGGTTGTTCCGGTAATAAACCGGTCGCAATGAATCATAGAGGCAGTCTTTCCCGAAATACAATTCAAAACCCGGTCTTTCCAGCAGGTTGACCTGCCCGGGGGCCAGCGGCGCTGCAGTATTGTACACTGACGGCTGCACAAAAAGGCTGTCATCGTGCCGGATCCTGAAATTAACTGCCGCAGCGTTTCCCGCCGCGTCTTTCACGTCGATGCGCACCGAATGCAGGGCGGTATCGCTGAGTATGATGATGCCCGCATCACCGGCTTTTTTATACGGTCCCCCGTTCACGCCGGGCAGTGGTGAAAGCTGCTGCAGCCAGGCGCCGCCATTGTATTTATAGCGATAATCCACCTGCGCGTCGATATACAGGGTTTCATCGTAATCGATACTGTCGAGTGTAAAACCCGATACAAATACATCGTCGAAGTACAGGCTTGCAGAGAAAATTCCGTTCTGGTTACCGGAATTGCTCATGCGGTCATAGGCCTGGATTGCGAACCCGATCCGGTTCAGGCCCGTCCTGATCGCCGGATTTTTGGGAATGATATAACCGCTTTCGGTATTTTTTAAAGGATAAAGGACCGGCTCCTGCTCATAAAGGCTGCGGCCACGATCGTACATCGCCAGCCGAACAAGGGTTGGCGGCACTTTGTCATTGGGCGAAAGATCAAAGAGCAGCGGGTTCAGCCTTTTTTCGGTGCGGGTGTCGAATATCTCAAAATGCAGGTGCGGGCCCTGCGAACCGCCCGTATTGCCGCTGTACGCGATAAAGGCTCCCTTCGTAACCGGAAACTGGTCTTTGGTGAAATTCAGTTCCACCGCCCAGCTTTGTTTGCGGTATTGCTGTTCCGTTACATATTGTTCCAGGGCGGGCGAAAAATCATTCAGGTGCGCGTAAAGGGTCGAGAGGCCATTGGGATGGTTGATGATCATAAAACGACCGAAACTCTGCGGCCGTACTCCGATAAATGCTACATATCCGTCGGCCGCGGCATATACCGGCAGGTTCTCTTTCTGATTTGTACGGATATCAAGCCCCATATGCCAGTGACTGGGACGCAATTCGCCGAAATTGGCGGTGAGGTCGATAGGAATGCCGAGCGGGTTTCGGAAATAACTGCGGGGGTAAGCAGCCGGTTGGGCCAAAGGGTACAACGAAATAAAGATCCCGGTCGTCAGGAATAATAACCGCCACTGCATATGCAAAAATAAGCAGAACCTGTTTGCGGAAGGGATGGGATTCACACAATGACGCCGGATCATCATGCATCAGCGGTTTGTGTTCATCACGATTTTCCGGAAACGCTATCCGGGATCCCGTATCCGTACCGGTGGGTATGGATGATCCGTGCAATGTTTGTATCTTTTCAGGTTGTTATGACGATAAAAAAAATCCTGTGGCTGCTGCCGCTGACCGTAGTGCTGTATGCCTGCCCCTTTGAATCCACGGTGCCGATGGCCGAAAAGCCCGCAGAACCCGTGGATTCGAGCCTGCTGGGTTACTGGTACGGTATTGTCAAGGACGGAAGTGATTTTTTCGGCATCGAAGCCCTGGATATTACCCGCGAATCCGATTCGGTTTATTCCATCCTGCGCTACGGGAAAGCCATCAAGGGAGATATTATTTTACCCGATACTTCGCATTTTACCGGTTACATTTCTTATATCGGCGGGCAGCGTTTTATGAATATCGTAGGGGCCATTGTGCAGGTTGACGCCCGGAACAAAAAAAATCCGAAAGTCACCACCCAGAAAGTGTACTATGTTTCCGCCATCAGCCGTAGTCATGATACCCTTGATGTGAGGACGGTGACCGAAACTTTCTCCACGAAAAAATATTTCAGCGGTCCTGCGGAATTCCGGCAGCTGGTAACCGATATGCTGGACCGGCAAAAAAATATTTACGACGAACAGTATTCCCTAAAGTACCGGAAAATCCCCCGCCCGGGCCAATAAGCAGCGGCGGGGGACCCGTGCCGGCAGCAAGGGAAAAAATCTTTTTTCGCCCCCAATCCCCCCTTCTTTCCCTACTTTTGCGCAATTTGTTTTTACGTCCGGGCCATGAACCGGGCAGCCCGTTAACCCATCCGCGACATGCCAAAAGATCCATCCATAAAATCAGTGCTCATCATCGGCTCCGGTCCCATTATTATCGGCCAGGCCTGTGAATTCGATTATTCGGGAACACAGGCCGCGCGCAGCCTGCGCGAAGAAGGGATCAAAGTCGTGCTGATCAACAGTAATCCCGCTACCATCATGACCGACCCCATGATGGCCGACCGGGTATACCTGCTGCCCCTAACCGTGGAAAGCATTGAAAAAATATTACAGGAAAATGATATCGACGCGGTGCTGCCGACCATGGGCGGGCAAACGGCGCTGAACCTGGCCAAGGAGGCCGAAGACCTGGGTATATGGAAACAATATAACGTGCGCCTGATCGGGGTCGATATCAAAGCCATCGAAAAAGCGGAAGACCGTGAAAAGTTCAGGCAATGGATGATCGCGCTGGGTGTTAGCGTGGCGCAGGCCAAAACCGCCAATTCATTCCTGGAAGGAAAGGAATTCGCCCAGGAGATCGGTTTCCCGCTTGTGATCCGGCCTTCCTTCACACTGGGCGGAACGGGTGGCGGTTTTGTACATGATAAGGATGAACTGGACGAAGCCCTGAACCGGGGACTCCAGGCTTCGCCGATTCATGAAGTGCTGGTGGAAAAAGCCGTATTGGGATGGAAAGAATTTGAACTTGAATTACTGCGCGATGCCGCCGATAATGTGTGCATCATTTGCACCGTTGAAAATTTTGACCCCATGGGCGTTCATACCGGTGATTCGATTACGGTGGCGCCGGCCATGACACTCAGCGATACCGCCATGCAGCTGATGCGCAACACCGCCATCCGCATGATGCGCGACCTCGGCAATTTCGCGGGCGGCTGCAATGTGCAGTTTGCGCTGAACCCGGATACCGAAGAGATCATCGCCATCGAGATCAACCCGCGGGTGAGCCGCTCTTCCGCGCTGGCCAGCAAGGCCACCGGTTACCCGATCGCCAAGATCGCGGCAAAGCTGGCGGTGGGTTATACGCTGGATGAACTGGAAAACCAGATCACCCAAACCACGTCGGCCTATTTCGAACCCGCGTTGGATTATGTGATCGTAAAGATCCCGCGCTGGAACTTCGATAAATTCAAAGGGGCCGATGATACGCTGGGTCTGCAGATGAAAAGCGTGGGAGAAGTGATGGCCATCGGCCGGAGCTTTACCGAAGCCATACAAAAAGCCTGTCAGAGTCTTGAAAATAACGCGGTGGGACTTGGCTATTACGGCAAAAGCCTGATGCATGCCGACGACCTGCTTGAATATATCAAGACCCCGAAATGGGATCGCCTGTTCCGTATCAAGGACGCGCTGATGGCGGGGATTTCGGTGAGCACTATTTCCAAAGCCACCAATGGCATCGACCGCTGGTTCCTTTACGAGATCCAGAAGATCTGCCAGCTCGAAAAGGAAATGGCGAAATACGATCTCGAAGACCTTCCGCCCGCCTTGCTGCGCGAGGCCAAGGTGCATGGATTCAGCGATGAACAGATCAGCCGGATACTCGAACACGGGGATGAGGAAGACGTCTATAAAAAGCGAAAGGCGGCGGGGATCACGCGTGTCTATAAAATGGTGGATACCTGTTCCGCCGAATTCGAAGCGAAAACACCTTATTTCTATTCCACGTTTGAAGAGGGCAATCAGAATGAGAGCATCCGCTCCGACCGGAAGAAGATTATCGTGCTCGGCTCCGGCCCCAACCGCATCGGCCAGGGTATTGAATTCGATTATTGCTGCGTACACGGTTTACTGGCCATCAAGGAATGCGGGTACGAATCCATCATGGTGAACTGCAATCCCGAAACCGTGAGCACGGATTTCGACATGGCCGATAAACTCTATTTCGAACCGGTTTATTGGGAACACCTCTGGGAGATCATTGAACATGAACGGCCGGATGGCGTGATCGTGCAGCTGGGCGGACAAACCGCGCTGAAGCTGGCGGAAAAACTACACCAGAAGGGAATAAAAATTATCGGCACCTCATTCGACAGCCTCGATATCGCCGAAGACAGGGGCCGGTTTTCCGATATGCTCAAGGAACTGGGTATCCCCTATCCTGATTACGGCACGGCCTGGTCGGTGGATGATGCTATCAACGTCGCGAATAAAGTGGGTTATCCCGTGCTGGTGCGCCCCTCTTATGTACTGGGCGGACAACGCATGCGGATCGTGCTGAACGATGATGAAGTGGAGAAAGCCGTTGTGAGCCTGCTCAAACATATTCCCGGCAACAAGATCCTGATCGATCATTTCCTCGACCGCTGCCAGGAAGCGGAGATCGACGCGATCTGCGACGGCGAGAAATTTCATGTGATGGGTATCATGGAACATATCGAGCCTGCCGGTATCCACAGCGGCGACAGCAACGCGGTACTGCCCGCTTTTAACCTGACGCCACTGGAAATACAGGACATGGTGGACTACGCGAAGAAGATCGCGCTGGCCCTGCAGGTAAAGGGACTCATCAATATCCAGTTTGCCATCAAAGACGGGAAAGTGTACGTGATCGAAGCCAATCCCCGCGCTTCCAGGACGACGCCCTTTATTGCCAAAGCCTATAACAAACCATACCTCAATTTTGCCACGAAAGTAATGCTGGGTGAAATGAAGGTGGCCGATATCCCTGAAGAAAAAACCCTCGACGGTTTTGCCATCAAGGAACCTGTTTTCAGTTTTAATAAATTCCCGGGTGTAAGCCGGGAACTGGGCCCTGAAATGAAATCCACCGGCGAAGCGATCCGCTTTATCAAGGACCTGCGGGATCCCTATTTCCGGCAATTGTACAAGGACAGGAGCATGTACCTCAGTAAATAATCGGGCCACTGCCCTGAAAAGATAAACCCATCACAGCTTTCGCCGGTGATGGGTTTTTTAGTTTAATGGTTAATGGTATTGATCAGGACCCGCAGTTGGTTTTGGTTGTGATACTGCACGTTTTAAGATGGTGGCTTAAAATGTGTTTCTGATAGGGTGTAAATTAGCGTCCCCCCGGCTGGCCCCCGATTTTAATTTCCGGTTAAATTTGACCCATCTTTTCTTTATATGTAATAGTATTAATCATATTTCCCTGTATGTCAGCTTATTACACAAAATCCAGGTAAAAATTTATTTGCCGCATTAACGGTAATATATATTTTTAACTCGTTTCCCGGCATCACCAAAAAACGAACTATGAAATCCTCTTCTGATTTTCTCTGGCGGCTGATCCACTCGCTGAGCGCGAAAGAAAAACTTTACTTTAAAAGAAATTTCTCCGGGAATCCGCTGACCGGCCGGCATTTGTACATCAAACTCTTTGATGCCATCGCCGCCCAGAAAAAATATGACGAAACGGCTATCCTTAAAAAATTTCATCCGGACCTGAATAAAAAAAATATCGCCTTCCAGAAGAATTACCTGCAGCGCCAGGTAGGAGAAGCTCTTGTACAGTACGATAACCGCGACAACAGCATGCACCAGATTTACAACCAGGTGCTGCTGATCCGGCTCTACCGGAAAAAAGGAATGCCGGACGAAGCGCATGCCATCTGGAAAAAAGCGGTGGACCGGGCGCGGAAAACGGAATCATTTGCCATCCTGAACCTGCTGAAGACCGAATTTGAAAAAATCGTATTGTTCAGCAACCTGCACACGCATTACGACGAACTCCATTCCATTTTCAGCAGCAATATCATCACCTATCATGAATACGCGGAGATGATCACGCTTCGTGATATATACACCGAAACCCTGCTGCTGAAGAAAAAAGCGCATTTTGATTTCGATGATACCCTGAAAAAAAGAATAAAAGTGCTGTTGCAGCGTGTCAGCCAGAGCGACACCCGGCTATTCGGAAGGTCTTTCTGGTTCCGGCACTACCACCGGATGAACAAAGCCACCCTGCTATACCTGCTGAATGATATCGCCGGATCGCTGGAATTGCTGCGTCTCTCCTGGACCGACTGGAAGGATAACGCCGCCTTTATCAGATCCGACGCCGAATTCTATATCGAACTGCTCTATATGATCAATTATGCCGGCATTCTGCACCAGTCATACGATTACGTGGAAGCCGTATTTAATGACCCGGTGAACAATGAGATCGGGGAGCCGGCCCAGCGCGCCAATTTCGAGATCATCAAGTTCCTGGCCCTGAATAAAATCTATAACAAGACCGCCCGGTACCGCGAAGTGGAAAAGCTGGTGCGCTTTATGAAAGCGAAATACGGGCAATGGGAGCCGGTGCTCAATTCCGACCTGAACCGGACCACCAACCTGTCGCTGGGGATCGCCTGCTTTGTTCTGGAACAATACGACGACGCCCTGTATTTCGTGAAAAGGGGGATTAGCTTTTTCAGGGAAGGCGCCCGCGAAGAACATTCCGCCGTCGCCCAGATCCTGCTGCTCCTGATCTGCTACAGTCTCAATAACAGCAAACTCTTCGACGCGCAGTACCGCGCCACCTATTCCTATTTTTACCGGCAAAAGAAAAAACACCCCTTCGAGACCGCGCTGGTCCAGTGCCTGCACCATACTTTTTACCTGAAGGACAACAGGAAGAAAACGGAAGCATTCCGGAAAACCCTTGAAATTTTCGAACAGAACAAGGATGATATTGTACAGCAGATGGCCTTCAGCATTTTTAATTACCCCGGCTGGCTGATCAGTAAGGTGCAAAGGATTTCTTACCGCGAATACGTGGAAAGAAAAGTAAAGTCGGGCGACAGGACATTAACTGCCGCGCCCTATTAATCATTGTCGTCTTTATCCCGGTCGTTTACTTTCAGAAAAGCCGCCCGGCGCGGCGCCGGGTAAGGCGCCTGATCTCCTTTCAGTCCGTGCCATAATACCATATTGAATTCAAGGTCGGGGATAGCGTCTTCCTTCGCGAGGTTAAACCGCTCTGATTTTTTCTGCCATTCATTGACGGCTACATTTTTGTCATCGATGTTTACGCGGCTGGGAACGGAAACGAATCCGGCAGGATTGGCCATGTGATCAAAACAGCGCCACATCGGCTCCGCCGCCGCGTCATACTGGGTCATGGGCGGAAGTCCCAGGATCAGTTCCATCGTACGCAGCATGGAGGAAGTGGAATACATCGTATGATCGACAAAATTTCTTTTTACAAATCCACCTGCCACATAAGCGGTCGACCGGTGGGCATCCACATGATCCGGTCCGTTCTGGGCATCGTCTTCAATAATAAATACAGCGGTTTCCTTCCAGATCGGGCTCTGACTCAGGTATTCCACAAATAGTCCCAGCGCAAGATCATTATCGGCCACATGCGCAAAAGGCGTCGGCTTTCCTTTCCGCAGTCCTTCCGTATGATCGTTCCCCATCCTCACCGAATTGAACTGCGGTACCGCGTTCGCCGCGAGCAGGGAATCAAATTCCCGCTTCCACTGGTAAAAACGGGTGGTGTCGCGCGTGCCAAGGTCCCACCCGGTATAGTACGGGCAGTGATGATCTTTTAAAACCGGCGTATTGGGTTTATAATTATCCGCGAATTCACCATAGGTGCGGAAAGAAACTTTATTCCGGTTGCACTGGTCCCAGATAAAACCGCCTTTATTATTGGCTACACTCTTATTGCCCTCCGCCGAATAAGTGCCCCCGCGGCCCCCGTAACTGCCGGGCCATGTTTTTTCCAGGTAATCGGTGGCGTAAGCGCCCATGCTCCAGTTATGTCCGTCGGCGCTCACTTCGCCATCGACATAAAAATTATCGAGCAATACAAATTCGCGGGCCAGCTTATGAAGGTTGGGCGTAACTTTTTCACCAAACAGGACCAGGCTTGTATCCCCATTTCCCTCCTTTATATCTCCGAGCACCTGGTCATAGGTCCGGTTCTCCTTGATAACATAAAAGACATACCGGATCGGTGAAACCGCTCCCACTTTCATGGGTATGGGATTTCCGCTTTCCCCCTTGCTCAGCGATTCGGTTGCTTTTGTGTAGGGAGTGTTTTTATACACCGCCTGCGAATAAACGGAAAGCTGTGCAGGCGAAGGGACGGGGATGATGCTCAGTGTTCCCTTGAATAGTCCCGCGATATACTGCACGTCGACCGGTTTGTTTTTGTCGCCTTCCTGGTAAATCACTTCTTCCCTTCTCCGTACCGGGCTGGGCCCATAGGGATTCGCCATCGACTGAAACCCTTTGCCGTTGGCCACATAAATTTTATTACCGATCAGTTTTACATTGGTGGGATACCAGCCGGTGGGAATAAAGCCCCTGCTTTTACTGAAACCGGGCCGGCTGACGTCAAATACCGCGAGACAGTTATTGTCAGCGTTGGCGACATACAGCGTTTTCTCATCCCCGCTCAGCGCAACGGCATTGGCCGTGGAGCCGCTGGGGGCATCAGGATACAGGGCCGCGTTCAGGGTTTCGATCACTTTGCCGGAACGCGCATCCAGAACGGAAACGGAATTGTCATTGGCATTGGCCACAAAAATGTAACGCCCGTTGCGGGTCTGGCAGATCTCGTTCGGGTTATCCCCCACCGCCACCTGCTGCACAATGCGTTCCTGTTTCGTGTCAAAGAATACAAGCCGGTCGCATCCCCAGCAACTGATATAGAGCATTTTTTTATCGGGCGATAAAAGACAGGTATAAGCTTCCCCTTCGAGGCGGTACTGCCATTTCACTTTTTTGGTGGCCAGGTCAACCGTGTAAAGAGAGTTGTTTTCCTTGGTAACGATATACAGGATTTTTCTCTCCTCATCCACATCCAGTCCCGCTGCAGAAATTTTCTCGGGCCATTTTTTACCGATGGATATACTGTCTTTCAGCACCAGTTTATTCCCGGTCACCGCATATTGCAGGATCCAGTTGTCGTTGCCGCCCGACACCCAAAGCGTTTTTTCATCGGCAGAGAATTTAAGACCGTACCATGCTTTGGGCACCACGGCATTATCGAGTACCGCATTGGTCTTCGTATCGATCAGCTGTACCGAATGCACGCTTTGCCCGTTATTGGTCACCGCGATGTATTTGCGAGAAGGCGATACCGCGATATTCAGCGGCAGGTCGCCCAGCGGCACTGATTCTCCCACCGGCGTCAGGCTCCAGCCATTGGGCAGCCGTACCCTTTTTGCATCCAGTTGTTGCATGGTTTGCGCCCGCAGGCATAAAAAGAAAAGAACAAATAGCGGGAGCAGTAATATTTTTTTCATACCCGGAAATTAGGACCCAAAGGTAAAGGGATCGTATTTGTTTCGATTTAAAATAAGGGTACCCGACCTGTGAAGCGTATTCATTATACCCGTTTTGCAGTAATAAAAACAACCGATTTGTTGTATTGCCCGGTAAAACGGGCAGGGATATTTTACAGCATGACGGCGCAACCCGGTTATTTCTGGAAAAAAGCTCCCTTTATAAAATTTCTGGCTGGCTTAATGGCCGGTATCGCCGCGCAATGGTATGCTTCCTTCCCGGCCGGTACCGGCTGGTGGCTGCTGGGCGGCGGAACATTATGGGTTACGGGTTATTTTTTTATCCCGCTTTTTACCCGCTTTAAAAACCAGCATATCGCGGGCGCCGGGGTATGCATTGTATTTTTCGCGCTGGGTGTCCTGCTGGCATGGTACAGGGATATCCGTCATGATAAACAATGGCTGGGAAATTTTTATTCCGGAAAAGAAGCCTGTATCGTCAGGATCGAAGAACCTCCTGTCGAAAAAGCAAAGACCCTGAAAGCGGTTTGCCGGGTTCAATTCCTGGCGCGGGACAAAAGGCTGAGACCGGTACATGGAAAAATTATTATCTACTTCTTAAAAGACAGTATCGGTGGAAAGGATGAAGATTCGCTGCATTTATTGCGCTACGGGTCGCGCTTCGCATTCAAAAAACCGTTGCAGCTGATCCGCAATGCGGGCAATCCCGGCGGTTTCGATTATAAACGATACACATTATTCAGCGGCATCACGCACCAGGCATTCCTGCGACGGGGGGAATACGCTGTACTCCCGGCGCAGGAAAATAATTTATTAAAGAAACTGGTTTTTACATCCCGCGCAAAACTGGTCGGCCGGTTAAAGAAATATATTCCGGGCGCCCGCGAAAGAGGACTCGCGGAAGCCCTGCTGATCGGGTACAAAGACGACCTCGATCCCCTGCTGGTACAATCCTATACCAACACCGGCGTGGTGCATATCATCGCTATTTCCGGGCTGCACCTCGGGTTGATCTACTGGTTGCTCCTGTTTTTACTGAATCCGCTGCGGCGGCATCGTCATTTAAAAAGGCTGCGGCCCGTACTCATACTGGCCGGGCTCTGGGTCTTTAGCCTGCTGGCCGGGGCACAGCCATCCGTGCTGCGTTCGGCTTTTATGTTCACGCTGCTGGTGCTGGGTGAAAACATGGGCCGGAAGTCATCAGTATATAATACGCTGGCCTTTTCCGCTTTTTGTCTCCTGTGCATCCATCCCTGGTGGCTCTGGGACGCGGGCTTTCAATTGTCATTTTCCGCGGTACTGGGAATTATCATTTTCATGCAACCGCTGTACCGGTGCATAGAAACCCGCTACCGTATACTTGATCAGCTGTGGAAACTTAACGCCGTATCGCTTTCGGCGCAACTGCTCACAACCCCGGTCAGCCTTTTTCATTTTCACCAGTTCCCCAACCTGTTTTTATTCACCAACCTGGTGGCGGTTCCCTTATCGGGTATTATCCTTTTTGGAGAGATCCTGCTCTGTATTATTTCTTTTATTCCTTCCCTCGCCTTTCCGGCGGGTCATTGTATCGCCGCGCTGATCAGGTGGATGAACGGTTACATTGAACATATTGATAAAATCCCCTTTGCGGTCTGGCAAGGGATCCAGGTGAGTTTGCTCCAGGTTTTTTTAATGGGGATGATGATTGCCGGTGGCGCCGGCTTTCTCATGGAACGATCACGGGCGGGACTGAAAGCGGCCCTGCTGGCATGTACCGTTTTTATGGCCTGCCGTACCTTTTCATTTATCCAAAGCGGCCGCCAGTTAAAAATGATCATATACAATATACCCGGGAAAAAAGCCATCGACTTCATTTTTGGAAGAGACTATGTATTTGCCGGTGATACCGGTTTGTTCCGGGACCCCCGCGGCCCCGCGTTTTATTTAACAGCCTCTCGCAGGCTTCACCGTGTCAGCGAGGCAGCGAATCAAGAAATATTGAAAAGAAACGGCGACTTCATCAGTTTCGGGAACAAGCGTATCCTGATCCCGGACCACCCGCTTTCGCTGGCGCCCGCTGCAAGCAGACCCGTGGTGGACCTGCTCGTACTCTCGGGTCATCATCACCTGTACCTGGAAAAACTTTTCCGCTCCCTCGATATCAGGCAGGTGATAATCGATGCCTCGGTGCCCGCGCGGAAAAGCGCTTACTGGAAAAAAGATTGCGAAGCGCTGGGCATTCCCTGCTTTGATGTGGCGGCCGAAGGCGCTTTTGTGATGAAGGGCCGGTAGGTTACCTTTGCCCCTCTGACGATGCAGGCCACCACGGATACCCGTGGCCAAACTATTCAACCGCAATACAGCATGAACAAAAAGATCCGATCGGCGCTGATCTCTGTTTTTTACAAAGAGGGGCTGGAGCCCATTGTGCGCCTGTTGTCCGGCCTGGATGTGACCATTTATTCAACCGGCGGTACCCAGGCCTTTATTGAAGGACTTGGTATAAAAGTCATCCCCGTGGAAGCGCTGACGGGTTATCCTTCCATACTCGGGGGAAGGGTCAAAACACTTCATCCTTCGGTTTTCGGCGGGATACTCGGAAAAAGGGATGATAAAACGCATGCCGGGGAAATGAAGCAGTTCGGGATACCGGAAATTGACCTGGTGATCGTCGATCTTTATCCGTTCGAAGAAACGGTTGCCGCTACCACCGATGAAAACCTGATCATAGAGAAAATCGATATCGGCGGGCCTTCGATGATAAGGGGCGCCGCTAAAAATCATAAGGATGTGCTGGTGGTTGCCCATAAAAAAGACTATGCGCTGCTTGAAAATATCCTGAAAGAACAGCAGGGTTCTACCACGCTTTCCCAGCGGAGAAATTTTGCCATCAATGCGTTTGATGTTTGCACAGCCTATGATACCGCCATCTCCAATTATTTTCACCGGCTGCCGGTGATCACCCCCTATGGCCGGGAAGAAAAAACACTTCGCTACGGTGAAAATCCCCACCAGCAGGCGGTTTTCTTCGGGAACCTGGATGAGATTTTCGAACAACTGAACGGTAAGGATCTCTCGTATAATAACCTCGTGGATGTGGACGCCGCCATTCAGTTGATCGCTGAATTTTCAAATACTTCAGATCCGGCACCCGTTTTTGCCATCATCAAACACACGAATGTATGCGGCGCCGCGCAGCGGCAAACCGTCAGGGAAAGCTGGGAGGCGGCCCTGGCCGGCGATCCCGAATCGGCCTTTGGCGGCGTGCTGGTCTGCAACGGCACCATCGACAAGGCCACGGCCGGCGCGATCCATGAAATATTTTTTGAAGTGCTGGTGGCGCCGGGTTTTGATGCGGAAGCGCTTACGATTTTAAAGACAAAGAAAAACCGCATTTTACTGCGGATGAAGCAGCCGCCTGCTGTCAGCAAACAATTCAAATCCCTGCTGAACGGCGTGCTGGTACAGGATACCGATGTTGGAAATTTCGCCGGATGGAACCAGGCCGGCGGAAGGGAAACAACCGCGACGGAAACCGCGGACCTGCGTTTTGCCAATATTATCTGCAAACACCTTAAATCAAACGCGATCGCTTTGGTGAAGAACATGCAGCTGGTTGGGAAAGGGTGCGGACAAACCAGCCGCATCGATTCGCTGAGACAGGCGATTGAAAAAGCAGGGCAGTTCCGGTTCGACCTGCGGGGCGCCGTGATGGCGAGCGATGCATTTTTCCCATTCGATGACTGCGTGAAAATGGGACATGAAGCGGGGATCACCGCCTTTATTCAACCCGGCGGCTCCATCCGCGATAAGGATTCAATCGACTATTGCAAATCCCAAAACCTGGCGATGGTGCTGACGGGCATGCGGCACTTCAAACACGGATGAACATTTTTGATTTTCATAAGATCATCATACAGTCCTCCGCGGATTCGCTCAGGAAACTGGCGGTGTTCAACCCGCTGACCATCCGCAAAAAAGGCACGCGCGCCAAGGCCGTCTTTGCGCTGGCCTGGGTTTGCATCCTCTGGGGCACCACCTGGATCGCTTCCAAGGAAGGCGTGCGCCGGATGCCGGCGCTGCAGCTGGCCAGCCTCCGGCAACTGATCGCGGGCAGTTTATATGTTGGATTTTTCCTGTACAAAAAAGCGCCCCTGCCAAAGGGAAAAGAATGGATACCGATCCTCGTACTGAGTTTCCTGAATTTTATCCTGAGCAACGGCCTCAGCACCTGGGGCGTGAAATATATTTCCGCGGGACTGGGTTCCATCATGGGCGCCATCTTTCCGCTCTGGCTCGTAGTGATCGGCCTGTTCTCTTCAAAAGAGAAACTTCCTTCAAGGGCCATCATGGGTTTACTCCTCGGCTTCGGAGGCGTCTGCATCATCTTTTACGAGCACCTGCAGGATTTCTTCAATCCTGATTTCCGTTTCGGGATCATGCTTTCGCTGATCGCCACCTGGACCTGGGCCTTTGCCACCCTGTATACCAAGAGCCAGGCCGCCCATTTCAATCCTTATTTCAGCCTCGGGTTGCAAATGCTGATCTCCGGGGTTACCCTTTTTACGTTTACGAATCTCACCGGCAATGCCATCCCTTTATCACAGATTCCCTGGCAGTCATGGTCGGCCATCGCTTACCTGATCGTCTTTGGTTCACTGATCGCCTTTATCTGTTATTTATACGCCTTGCAGCAACTGCCAACCGAACAGGCATCCATCTATGCATATATCAACCCGGTGGTGGCTGTGCTCTGCGGCTGGATCGTGTTCCATGAAAAGATAACGGTATTTATCACGATCGGGGGAATGGTAACCCTGCTTGGTGTGTACCTCGTGAACAAAGCGTTTAAAGCGGTACCCGCGCCCGAACAACCGGAAACGGAAGGCATTTAAACGGTTCATCTTTTTTCCGTTTCTGCTGTCACTTCCTGTACAAATTGACGGTAAATATCCCGCCATCCTTTATATAAATCATCGGTGCCCAGGAAAGTATTATGCCAGATACTGATCATCCAGCCGCCCGCCTGTTTCACCGAACGGTAATAATTGCGCATCGCTTCCAGGGCTGCAGCGGGTGTTTGCTTCAGTTCGAAAAACGAATTGGCTTCCATAAAACAAAAAGGGTACAGCAACAGGCTGGTGGGTTCATCGTTGGAGAGATCATACCAGTAAAAGGGCGAGGCCACCGAAGCGCGGAACCCGTTGATGCTGCCATAGCCCATTGAAAAATCCTCCCTGATACCGGCTTCGGCAAGAACGCGGTAGGTCTGCGGGAGGCTGAAGCGTATAAAATGCTGGCGCGAGGCTGTGATTTTTATCTTCGATATGTCTTCCAGTAAACGGATTTCCTGCTGCACAAGGGAAGGATCATCCCCGCTTTGCCAGGATGGATGAATGCCGATATCATATTTTTTCGCATAGTCACGGATCAGCGTCTGCAGCGCGGTTTCCGCGGGTAAAATGTTACGGTCGTACCGCCCGGTACGCTGCGCCAGCAGGAAAAAATACTTTGGCTTCAGCGCATGCGGCCGGTGAAGGTCATCCATCCATGCGTAGGAATCAAAGGGATCTTCCGCCTTCCCGTTCAACACTTTTCTGCGCAAACGGTAGCGGTCCCATTTACCCCTCAGCAGGTCTTTGACCGCGGCCCCCGCGCTCCGCCACCATTGTTTGTGTTTAAAAGAGTAGGCTTCATCGATATCATAGGTGGGCAGGAAGCGGATTCCGGTGTGAAGGTTTTCCGTGAGCCCGTATGCGGGCGCGAGCAGGCTGAATTTATCCCGCAATGTTTTTTTAAACGATTGTATCCAGACATTGACGAGGGGAATATCCAGAAAGGATTCTTTAAAAGCCAGCGCGTTGGTATGCGCAAACCGGCCATACCT
Organism: uncultured Chitinophaga sp.; assembly: GCA_964399755.1. Lineage (GTDB taxonomy): Bacteria > Bacteroidota > Bacteroidia > Chitinophagales > Chitinophagaceae > JJ008. Next base: position 18,605 of record CAYNSL010000008.1, read on the forward strand.
GTCTTTTTCATGCGGCAGGTATTCCTCGTAGCGGCTGAGCAGGTAAAAGGAAGCGGCGAATATATCGAAGGGAAAATCTCCTTCAGCGGGAAAAAATGCTTTATAGCCGTTTGTTTCAAAGCAGTTCAGTTGTTGGGGACGTATTTCCTTTTCAAACAATAAACCCTGCGGGCCTATCCTGATTTCTTCTTCCGTAATTTTTTCGTTGCTGTAATTGATGCGGGGACCGGTGTAACCGGTAAATGCAGAAATGCTGTCTGTAATGATCAGTTCATTCCCGGTCATCTCCCTCCCGATAAAATCGGCGATATACCGGAGCCGGTGCGGGATTGTATGGGAATAGAGGATCAAAGCCAGGATTTGATTACCGCTGTCCGGATTTTTCCTTCCACAGCTGGTTGAATGATTTTTCGGGGAACTCCATTTTACCGCGGTGTTCTTTCCAGCCTTTGATCAGCGAATTGACCACGCGGTTCTTAAGCCCGCCCTTTGCCATATTCATCCATTTGCGGCGAAGCATGCCCTGTTTCCAGATCTTCCAGGCCATTTTTTCCGTAAACCCGCCGTAACCTCCGGCAACGGCCTCATGCCTGTTTTCCAGCAACAGTTCGTGAAGGTTGATCTTTACGGCGCAGACCTCTGTGCAATTACCGCAAAGCGATGAAGCATAGCTGAGGTGTTTCCAGTCGCCCATCCCTTTCAGATTCGGCGTGATCACCGACCCGATGGGTCCGCTGTACGCGGTGCCGTAAGTATGTCCACCGATATTTTTATATACGGGGCAGGCGTTCAGGCAGGCGCCGCAGCGGATGCAATACAGGCTTTCCCTTTGTTTCCCGCTGGCCAGGATCCGGGTGCGGCCATTGTCGAGCAGGATCACATACATCTTTCCGGGCCCATCGGTTTCTCCCGGCTGCCGCGGCCCGGTGATGATGGTATTATAGACCGTTACCTGCTGGCCCGTTCCAAACGTGGAGAGCAGGGGAAGGAATAAACCGAGATCGGTAAGCGAAGGGATCACTTTTTCAATACCGACGATCACGATATGTGTGCCGGGAAACGAGGCGCTGAGCCGGGCATTCCCTTCGTTTTCAGTTATGGCGATCCCACCGATATCCGCGACGATAAAATTGGCTCCCGTTACGCCCACTTCCGCCTGCACGTATTTTTCGCGCAGCAGCCGGCGTGCCGTTAGGGTAAGCTCTTCGGGTGTCGCTTTGGGATCGGTGCCCAGTTTTTCCGCAAATAATTTAGCCACATCCTCCTTGCTCTTGTGCATCGCGGGCGTTACGATATGGTAGGGCGGTTCACCGTCGAGTTGCTGAATATATTCGCCGAGATCGGTCTCCACGCTTTCGATCCCGTTTTTTTCCAGGAACTGATTGAGGTGTATTTCTTCCGTGACCATGCTCTTGCTTTTGACTACGGTCCGGCAGTTGTTTTCTTCGCAGATTTTTTTAACGGCCAGCAGCGCCTGCTCCGCGTCTTCGGCCCAGATCACCCTGGCGCCCCGGGCGGTGATCCGGGCTTCAAATGTTTCCAGCTGCTTGTCCAGGGTTTCGATCGCTTTCCATTTGATGTTCTTGGCTTTTTCGCGGGCGAGGTGAAGATCGGAGAACTGTGACTTGCCTTTCGGCACCGCCGCGTTGTATTTGCCGATATTGAAATTGATCTTTCGCCGGTGTTCCTTATCGGCGGCCTTCACTATGCTTTTGGCCATAAACCCGGAGGCGGTCTCCTTCATGAATTACTTTTTTACAGTTTCGGTGGCAAGGTAGTATTCCTTTGCGGCGGCATCGAGGGCTTCGTAAAATTCGGCCCCGAATTTCCGGACGAGCGATTCTTTCAGGAATTCGTAGGCGGGTACCTGTAATTTCTTTCCGAGAGCGCAGGCCGGGTTGCAGAGCTTTTCCCGCGGTTCGTAGTTCACCCGGGTAAAATGATCACGTTTACCCTTATGCGCAATGGCCGGGTACAGGTGACAGCTCACGGGTTTCTTCCAGTCAATCACGCCGTCATAAAAAGCCTGTTCAAAAGCGCATTTGATGGTTCCTTTTTCGTCGCGGTACCCGTACACGCAGATCTCGCGGTCGTCGCCCAGCGTGGGTGTTACCCACCCGAACTCGCGGTGGTAAACATATTTCCCTTTCTTTTCGATTTCCACTATCGCGGCCGGGCTGAGGTAGGATTTTATTTTGTCGTAAACCCGGAGTATGATCTCCAGTTCTTCATCATCCAGCGGGGCGCCGGCATCGCCTTCTTCGCAACAGCCGCCTTTGCAGCGGTCAAGGTCGCAGACAAATTGTTTTTCCACGATCTCATCACTCACCAGGACTTGGCCGATCTGTATCATGGGCCAAAGATAACCCTCCGGCCTTTAACAAAGTTCTAACAGCGGGAGTCTGTGGAAGAATTTTCACGGTGGCATCTTCCCTTTGTCACAAACCACTGTATGCAAAACACCCGGGTACTCACGTTGCAGCGATCCGCAAGGGTATTTTTCCAGATGCTGTTCTGGGTTCCCGTCGCGGGATTCAGCCTCCTGCTTATATACAACACCCTACCCTATTTCAGTTTCAGCAAGGATTTCAGTTTTATCCAGGAAAGAAGTTTCCTGTTCCGCAATGGTCTGTATAACGCCTGTTTTTACATCCATATCACTGCCGGTGCGCTTTGTATCGGTACCGCCCTGATCCAGTTTTCGCGTTATATCCTGAAAAAATCGAAAGCCATCCACCGTATATCCGGGAAAATATACGTGTTCGTGGTTTTGTTTCTCGGCGCGCCCACCGGGTTGTATATGTCATTTTTCGCCAAGGGGAGTATCTGGGAACGAACCCTGTTCCTGTTCATGGCGGGCTGGTGGTTCGTCACCACCCTGAACGGATTCAGCACCATTCTCAAAAAAAATGTAATCGCGCACAAGGTCTGGATGATCCGCAGTTATTCCATGGCAATGACGGCGGTGACTTTCCGCGTCTACCATATCGTTTTTTTCCTGTTCGGCTGGGGTCACCTGGAAAATTACGAGCTGTCGCTCTGGATCAGCGTGATCGGGAACATGCTTTTTGCCGAATGGATCATTTACCGGCAAAGCCGGAATTACCTCCGCTCTTTCGCTACCTGAAAACAATCAACTCCCCATACATCCCTAACCATTTTAAAACATTAAACACAATCAACATGAAATCGATGCTGTATGCGGGCGCCGCGCTGATGATCGGCGCCAGTGTTTACGGGTTTGTTGACTACAAAAAAAACAGTCACCGGAAGGAATTCACCCGTATGTACACGGAAGAAAAGAAAACGGAACCCGTTGCCGTAAGTACAACGGAAAAAAATAATGCGATTACCGAAAAGGTGGCGGACAACAAAACAAAAACGGCCCCCGTTCATAAAAAAGCCGTAAGCAAAGAAACCGTACCCGATCCGGTAAAACCCGTGGCCGATGATGTAAAAATGACCGCGTCTACCACCACAATCCCGGAAAAAACCACGGTAACCGTTGCGCCTTCCAGGGAAAGCAGTATCGTGAAAACCGTAAAGAAGAAAAGAAAATTCAGCAGCAAGTTGTTCAGCCGCGCCCCGCTGCGGGATGAAGAAGAAGAACTGCCTGTTCCGGAAAAAGACGGATCCAAAAAAACGGAAAAGAAAGAGCAGTAAAATATATACAGTGGTCTGCTCCGCCCCGGCGCTGCCGGGGTTTTTTTTATTTCCAGCGCAGCGTATTGATGAGGTGCTGCAGGTCTTTTTTCAGGAAATCATTCACGATCCCCAGCGAATCCTCGTTGGGGGTGGCATCAAAATAGAGCGCGCCGCGGAGAAAGTGTTTCGTGCTGTCGGTCAGGAAAAACTGGTTGGCCGTTGCGGTATTACCCGACAGGGAGAAATAGATCCCTTCCACGCCATTGGGGGTGCGCATCAGGCTGTCGTTGATGCCGGTGGAAACGTTCACATGCTGCTTATACGCCATCTTGAACCCGTCGCGCACGAGGGAATCAAACTTGTTTTGTTCGTTGATCGGTTTATAGCTGACATGGATCCGCCCGTTAAAGCGCGGGAATTCGATATTGATCCACCAGTCGCCGGCGCGGTCGTCGAAAAAAGTGGTATCCTTCACGATACGCCCATATACGGGATATTCAAATGTATAGGGATAGCCGGGCTGGTCGAAGGCCTGGTATTGTTTCGCGGGGAATTCAATTTTAAAATAACCCTTTTTCTTCGCGGTGGTATAATTGCTGTTACAGCCCGCCAGCAAAGCGGCGGCGAGTACATAGCCGCCAAGAATCCGCAGCAAATAAACAGGATGTATTGTTTTCATCGGTATCAATATTATTCCAGCGGGGGCTTTATCGTCACTTTTACCAACTGAACGCGGTTGTTTTCGGTTTGCAGAACGGTGAAATCGAAATCACCCGAACTGATAACGGTATTCACTACCGGAAACTCCCCCGCCAGTTCCAGCACCAGTCCCGCCAGCGATTCACTTTCCCCGCGCACGCCGTCAAATGTGTCCATTGGCAAACGCATGGTTTTACAGAGATCGTGCAGCATCGTCTTCCCTTCAAAGATATAGTTATTGTCATCCAGCTTCCGGTTACCGCTTTCCTCCTCGTCAAATTCATCCTTGATTTCCCCGATGATCTCTTCCAGCACATCTTCCAGCGTTACGATACCGCTGGTGCCGCCAAACTCATCCACCACCACCGCGAAGTGGATCCGTTTTTGCTGGAACTCTTTCAGCAAATCCTCGATCAGTTTGGTCTCGGGCACAAAAAAGGGTTGTCGCATCAGCGGGTGCCAGTCGAAGTTTTCCTGCTCATCGATATAGGGCACGAGGTCCTTTGTATTGATGATGCCCGTTACTTCGTCGAGACTGCCTTTATATACCGGCAGCCGCGAATAATGCAGTTCCTCCACCCGCCTGATCAGCGCGCCGAAGGAAAGTTCGTATTCCACCCCGCTCACATCGAGCCGGCTCCGCATGATCTGCCTGACCGTGATGTTCCCGAATTTCACAATTCCTTTCATGATATTTTTTTCTTCGGGCGAAGCCTCTTCGTCGGATTTGATATCAATAGCCGCGTCCAGTTCCCGCAGGCTCATGGCTTCCGTACGGTTGCCCCCCACCCTTTTCCCGATCCCGTCGGCCAGCGAAACCACCCACCTGCTGATGCGCCGCAGGAACAGGTGCAGCGCTTCCACTGCGAATGATGCGCCGTAAGCAAACCGGAGATTATTCTGCGTGGCCCAGACCTTGGGTAAAATTTTTCCAAAGAAGATTACCACGAAGGCGATGACGAAAACTTTGATCAGCAGTTCCGGCAGGGTACCCAGCCCGGCAAAAGAAAAATACTGGCCCATCAGATAATTGGCCAATACGATAATGCAGATGTTCACGAAAGTGCCGGAGATCATCAGCGACGCGTACACTTCCTTGGGCTCTTCCAGCAGGTTTACAATCCTGCGGGCTGCGGTATGCTGTTTGGTCTTGAGCATATTCACGTCCTTGCTGTTCAGGGAAAACAGGGCCACTTCCGCGCCGGAAATAGTAAACGTGAGCAGGAGCAGTAAGACCAGTACCACCGCCATGAAAGTAGTGCCCTGCGGATGAACAGCCAGGAGCACCTGCAAAATGGTATCCGTAAAAAAGCCGGGAACCGGGTGACTTTCCAAAACAGGTATTTTAATTAAAAAAAGGCAGGTCATACGGCCTGCCCTGCACCAGGCAAAGTTATATCATGAATGGATAGAAAGTAAGGGGAATTCCCGGAGGTTCTTTCGCATCATCAATATCTAAGGCCGTCATTTCATGACAGTTGCCTCATTAATAAGGTAATGTCTCCGAAGGATCGCCCATCGCCATATCGGATCCGCCCGACCCTTCGATCCCGCCTTCACCGGTATGGGCAGCGCCACCGCTGTCGGCCCTTTTATCAAGCATGATCAGGTTATCGCCCACAACTTCGGTGGCGAATTTCCGGTTGCCGTCTTTATCATCCCAGCTGCGGGTTCTCAATCGGCCTTCGATATATACAAGACTGCTCTTGTGCAGGTATTTCTGCGCCAGTTCGGCGAGTCCGCGCCAGAGCACGACCGTATGCCATTCGGTTTGTGAAACCAGCTTGCCGGTCCGGTCTTTGAAAGTTTCAGTGGTTGCAAGGGGGAATTTGGCCACGGCGATATTTCCTTCCAGGTGCTGCACTTCCGGGTCCTTGCCCAGGTTGCCGATCAGCATTACACGGTTGACGCCTCTCATACATTTATACTTTAGGTTAAATGAATTTTTCCAGAGCCTCCGAATGCTTCTTAAAGTTAGCTTGTTTTTCAGGTTGTAACAACAAAAAAACAGGACCGGCAATGAAATTAACAAGCCGATTACCGTGATGCGGATAAACGGCGCAGGTACTGGTTGATGAATTGAGGAAAGGCAAACCGCCTGAGCTGGCCGGCGTTCACCCAGCGACCGCCACCGGGCAGAAGCGGTTTTCTTTTTAGCCGCAGCATGATGAATCGGCCGGAGATCTGCTGGTGCGTCAGCTGCTGCTTATGCAATGAGGAAACAGAAAGCAATTCATATTTTTTTTTCACCAGGAATTTTTCATTTTCTGCCCTGCGCAGCACATCCTTCACCGCAGTTTCTTTCTCTGCTTCCAGCAACGGGAACTCGTACAACCCGTGCCAGATGTCGCGGTCCGTTCGTTTTCTGATCGCCCATGAATGGTCGTGCACCAGCACGAGATAATAAAACCAGCGTTTCCTGACCGCGGTTCTTTTTTCCTTTACGGGGAGGATATTGATAGTACCGTTCCGGAAAGCAGCGCAGTTTTTTTTGAATACACAGGAAGCGCAGGAAGGCGACACGGGTTTGCAAACCGTGGCCCCGAAATCCATGATGGCCTGGTTGTATCGGCCGGGTTGTTTTTTATCCAGCAAGGATTCCGCAAGCCTGGAAAAATATTTTTTTCCTTTTGTGCTGTCGATGGGTTTAGAGATGCCGAATACCCTTGACAGTACCCGGAATACATTTCCGTCCACAACCGCATAGGGTGCATTAAAAGCAAAGGACGAAATAGCGGCAGCGGTATAGGGGCCCACTCCCTTGAGGGCCCTGATAGCCTCGTAGTTCTCCGGGAATATTCCCTTCAGTTCGCGGGAAATATATTTTGCGGTAGCGATCAGATTCCGGCAACGTGAATAATAGCCGAGGCCCTCCCATAGTTTAATAACTTTTTCTTCCGGGGCAGCGGCCAGCCGGTGAATATCCGGGAATACGCGGATAAACCTCTCATAATAGGCCAGTCCCTGTTCCACCCGGGTCTGCTGCAGGATAATCTCACTAAGCCAGATTTTATAGGGGTTCTTTTCCCCCTTCCAGGGCATTTGACGGCTGTTTTTGGCCCGGTCCCAGCCCAATAATACCCCTGCAAACCCCGATTTCAGGTCTTTTTTCAGCATTTTTTCCATAAAACCGGCACTAAAATACCGTTCCCGGAGCCAAATATCCGTTATTCCCGGGCCGGGCGTGTAAACGCGGTTGAAAAAATTTATGCCTATTTAGTTGACAATCATATTATTTTATCATAAATTGGTACCGAATTTCAAGGATTAAAACCACAAAAACTGCAACCATGAGAAAAGCCGACCTGGTAAATCAGATCTCTGAAAAAACAGGCATACCTAAGGTAGATGTGCTTGTTACACTTGAAACCATGTTCAAGGAAGTGAAAGACACACTTTCCGGTGGCGAAAACATTTACATCCGTGGCTTTGGCAGCTTTATCACTAAAAAAAGGGCTGCCAAGATCGGCCGTAACATCAAGAAGAATATCGCCGTACACATCCCCGAACACTATATTCCCGCCTTCAAACCGGCAAAAGAATTTGTGGCCGAGGTCAAAAAACTGAAAGAGCCCAAACCCGACCCGGGTCCGGGGGACGAAGCAGAATAAACCGGATGCCTGCCCGCTGCAGGAAACCTTATTATTAAAAGAATTCCATCCCAACGCAGTTATTCCGGGGTCTTGGGGTAATTTCGCACCCTGAATTTTGAATAGTGAAAAGACCCCAGCTTATTACGATCGGAATCGCCCTGTTATTAACGGCGGGAATTTATTTTTGGGGAAGGACCGTTCCCCCGAAAAAGACTATGGCGGAAAAGACCGCAGCGCCCGCGACAGGTGAACATGATCATGAAGAAGGCGCCATTACCATAGATACGATCCTGGTACTGGCCAAAAAACAACTGAGCGCCGAACAGGTGGTCAGGGTTAACACGCTTGAAAACGCGATCTCAAGGGGAGATGTAAAATCCCAGCAAATCCAGCTTTACCGGCAACTCGCCCGATTCTGGTCGGATTCGGTCAGGATCTTCGAACCCTTTGCCTGGTATACGGCCGAATCGGCCAGATTGGAAAATTCGGAAAAAAGCCTCAACTTTGCCGCCCAATTGTTTTTGGATAACCTGCAAAACGACGGGCTGGAACAAAGGAGAAAATGGAAGGCCCTGCAGGCCAAAGATTTATTTGAAAGGTCTTTGAAGTTAAACCCGGGAAACGATTCAGTTAAAGTCGGATTGGGCGCCTGTTATCTGTTTGGCAGCATCGCAGCTACCCCGATGGAAGGTATCCTGAAGATCAGGGAAGTAGCGGAAAGGGATAGTACCAATCTCTATGCCCAGTATATGCTGGGCAAGGCTTCCGTGATTTCCGGGCAGTATGACAAAGCGATCATCCGTTTGGAAAAGGTCTGCCGCCTTCAGCCGGGAAATATTGACGCCATCCTGCTGCTGGCCGATGTATATGAACGTACCGGTGATAAATCAAAGGCCGCGGAATGGTACCGCAAAAGCCTGCCCCTGGTGCAGCAGGCCGAGGCCAGGTCGGCCATCGAACAGCGGATCGCGGAGCTGTCGAAATAAAAGATTTAAAAACTTATTATAAACAAGATTAAAAAATTATTTGATTATGCCTTGTGGTAAAAAAAGGAAGCGTCATAAAATTGCGACGCACAAGCGTAAAAAAAGACTGAGAAAGAACCGTCACAAGAAGAGGAACAAATAAGTTCAGGAGCTTCACCGGATTAAAAAGCGGGAGCAGGATCACTGTTGCCGTTTTTTAAATCCGCCGTGAATTCCGGAACCATTCAGTCCATCGGTTGTTGCCATATTCGTTTGACCCCAGGGGTCCGGGAAAAAGCCCCGACAACTTGCCCTCGCAATTTCCTTCAGGTTTTCATCCGCATTCATACGGATTCCCGGCAGCCGGTGTTTACAGCGCCAAGGTTATTCATTTATGAAGCTGTAATGAACAAGGAACTTATTATCAACGCAGCCCCGCAGGGCGTGGAGATCGCGCTGCTGGAAGACAAAAAGCTGGTAGAACTGCATAGCGAAAAAAGCGATGCCCGTTTTGCCGTGGGCGACCTGTACCTGGGCAAGGTCAAAAAACTGATCCCCGGGCTGAACGCCGCTTTTGTGGACGTTGGTTTTGAAAAAGACGCATTCCTTCATTATACCGACCTCAGCCCCTACGCTAAATCCCTGCTCAAGTTCACCCAGATGTCGATCAACGACAAAAGCGAAACCGGGCTTGATTTCGGAAGATTCACGATCGAACCTGAAATCATCAAGACCGGGAAGATCAACGAAGTGCTGGGCGGTAAACCCAATATACTCGTACAGATCCTCAAGGAACCCATCGCCGCCAAGGGCCCGCGACTGAGCTGCGAGATCTCACTCCCCGGACGATTTGTGGTACTGACCCCTTTTAATGATATCGTGGCCGTATCCCGCAAGATCCATTCCTCGGAAGAAAGGAAAAGGCTGCAGAAAATAGTTGAATCGATCAAATCGAAAAATTTCGGCGTGATCGTCCGTACCGCGGCCGAAGGAAAGAATACGGCCGAACTGCATGAAGACCTCTCGGCGCTCGAAGGCATGTGGAAGACCATCCAGCAAAACCTGAAAGGCGCCGTGGCCCCCACCCGGGTACTGAGCGAGCAAACCAAAACCACCAGCATACTCCGCGACCTGCTGAACGAAGACTTTAACCGGATCGTGGTAAACGACCGCACGATCTACAGCGATACCCGTAGTTATATCCAGCGCATCGCCCCCGAAAAAACAGATATCGTTTCCTATTACCAGAACGGTTCCACCATTTTTGATTCCTTCGGGATTACCAAGCAGGTGAAATCCTCTTTTGGCAAGACCGTAAACCTCGACAGCGGAGCCTACCTGATCATCGAACATACCGAAGCGCTGCATGTGATCGATGTGAACAGCGGTTATAAAAGCGTCAGCAATAACCAGGAGCAAAACGCCCTGGAGACCAACCTCGAAGCGGCGGAAGAAATCGCCCGCCAGTTGCGCCTGCGCGACCTGGGCGGAATTATCGTCGTCGACTTCATCGACATGAAGTTTCCGGAAAACAAACGGAAGCTCATGGAGAAAATGGAAGAGTTCATGCGACCCGACCGGGCCAAACACGCGGTACTGCCGATCTCCAAGTTCGGGATCATGCAGATCACCCGGCAAAGGATGAAACCGGAAGTGAATATCAATACGCAGGAAGTCTGCCCCAGTTGCAACGGCACCGGCAAGATCTCCTCCACCTTACTGCTGGAGGACGATATTGAAAAGAATGTGGCCTATCTTGTTACACATAAACATGTCAACCTGAAACTGGTGGTTCACCCCATCCTCTACGCCTATCTTACCAAGGGATGGTTCTGGAACAACAAGGTGGCGAAATGGAAAAAGAAATTCGGCCAGAAGATCCGGCTGGAAGCCGATACCAATTACCACCTGACCGAATACCGTTTCTTCGACGCCCGGGATGAAGAGATCAAGATCTGACCCGTTAAATCCAACACAGCCATACAGGAACTCTTTTTGCGAACAAGGATGATGGCTCCATTACACCGTTACATTCCTTCCTGCTTTTCTGGAGTCCTTTCAACGATCAATGCTTAAGGCGTAAGGCTTAGATTTCCCGTTCCGGATCTTATAGCCGGGCGTCTGCCCCGGCCTCCTGCCAAACCGATCAGTTCCTGTCCCTGCTGTTCAGGTAGATCATAATATATTGTACCAGCTGCACCACGGCTGCCAGGGCCGCCACTACATAGGTGGTGGCCGCCCATTTCAGGGCATCCTTGGCCTTGGGGTATTCTGCCTGATTGGTGACGTTGGTATGGTCCAGCCAGGCCAGGGCCCGCTTGCTGGCATCAAATTCCACCGGCAGGGTAACCAGGGTGAACAGGACCGTGATACTCATTACTATAATACCCACCAGCAGCAGGGTCGGGTTCCGGGAAGTGGCCAGGACGATCATACCGGCCAGCAGGATCCAGTTGACCAGCATGGAGCTGACCTGAACAAGGGGCACCATCCTGCTTCGGAACATGAGGGGGCCGTAGCGGGTGGCATGCTGAACGGCATGACCGCACTCGTGGGCCGCCACGGCAGCCGCGGAAATGCTGGTCCCGTTGTAGACTTCCGGGCTCAGGTTCACTGTTTTATTCACCGGATTATAGTGATCGCTCAGGAAGCCCTGGGCCGAGGTTACCTTGACGTCAAAAATGCCGTTTTCGCGGAGCATTTTTTCAGCGATTTCGCGGCCCGAAAGGCCGTTGGAAAGGGGGATTTTGGCGTAGCGGCTGAACTTGTTTTTCAGGATCGCCGACACCAGAAAACTGATCCCCAGGAAGAGCAGGGATACCCAAAAAATCTCGTTCGACATGATCATATTTTATCTGATTTTATTATGCACTGTAACAAATTTGTAACCAGTTGAGTTGAACCGTTTTTTCCGGTCTTTTTGTCATTCCCCGAAACGGAAATGACAAATTCCGCGTGCAGGAACAAAGCTGAAATGAATTTCAACTACACCTATAATCATTTGACATACAAATAAATACAAGGGTTTCGATTTTTTTGTTTAAACACCGTTCCGTTACAAAATCGTCCGGGGGAAGTTATGCACAGCGATAAAAATTTATTTTGAAATGTGGGGTATAATTGTAACTTAGCAACAGAATTTAATGGGTTAGTAAGTAAGGGGGTCAATCGCAAGATTGGCCCTTTTTACATTTAAAAAACGACCGCATCTTCCTGATTTTTTTTCTTCCTGTTTTTCTGACCAGCACCGCCATTTATTTTTTCTCCGCCGGTTTTTTCCCGGACAGAAACCGATCCCTTTTCAAACAATTTCAGGCAACTGAAATCGATGACTTATTTTTAGTGCATGAGTAAGGTGAAGTCAGCTTTTTTTTGCAGGAATTGCGGTTACGAATCCGTGAAATGGGCGGGTCAATGTCCTTCCTGCGGGCAATGGAATACATTTATTGAAGAGATTATTCAGAAAGATGACACGAAGGGCGAAAGGGACTGGAAAAATTACACCGAAGAAAAAAAATCCGGCCGGGCTTTAGCGCTTTCCGAAATAAAAAGCGGTGAAGAAAAAAGAATGCTTACCGCCGATGCCGAACTGAACCGCGTTCTCGGCGGTGGCATTGTTCCCGGCAGCCTGGTACTGGTGGCCGGTGAACCCGGTATCGGCAAATCCACGTTATTCCTGCAGGATGGATTGACATTAAAGGATACCCGCGTACTTTATATCAGCGGGGAAGAAAGCGATCAGCAGATCAAGATGCGGGCCGACCGTCTTTCGTCTGCAACAGCGGGCGGCGATCACGCCGGTTTTTACCTGCTCACCGAAACCTCGACGCAGGTGATCTTCCAGGAAATAAAAAAACTGAAACCGCAATTGGTGATCGTCGACTCGATCCAAACCCTGCAAACACCTTATATCGATTCCTCCCCCGGCAGCATTTCGCAGATCCGCGAATGCGCCGCCGAATTCCAGCGCTTCGCCAAGGAAACAGGCACTCCCGTTTTCCTGATCGGTCATATTACCAAGGAAGGTAGTATCGCGGGCCCCAAGATCCTCGAGCATATGGTGGATACCGTGCTGCAGTTTGAGGGGGACCGGCATTATGCCTACCGGATTTTGCGGACATTGAAAAACCGTTTCGGCAGCACCGCGGAACTTGGTATCTATGAAATGACAGACACAGGTATGCGCGGGGTATTAAACCCCAGCGAGATCCTGATTACCCAGAAAGAAGATTCGTTAAGCGGTATCGCCATCGCCGCTACAATTGAAGGCATGCGGCCGCTGCTGATCGAAGTGCAGGCGCTGGTTACGCCATCAGTATACGGCACCCCGCAGCGTACGGTAAGCGGGTTCGACAGTCGCCGCCTGCAATTGCTCCTGGCCGTACTTGAAAAAAGAGGCGGGTTTCATTTCGGGGTCAAGGATGTATTCCTCAATATCGCGGGTGGGCTGAAAGTGGAAGATCCATCTACTGACCTGGCCGTACTTTGTGCCCTGCTCTCGTCGTATGAGGACCAGCCCCTGCCCCGGCATTATTGTTTTGCCGGCGAAGTAGGACTGAGTGGTGAGATCCGCGCGGTGAACCGGATCGAACAAAGGATCGCGGAAGCAGAAAAAATGGGGTTTGAAAAGATCATCGTTTCCCGTTACAACCAAAAGGGCCTCGCGAAAGATAAATTCAATATTGAAGTGGTAACAATGGGAAGGGTGGAAGAATTGTACCGCTACCTTTTTACCTGACCATGATTTGTTCCCGGGCCTTCTGTCATTCCCGCAATAAAATCTACCGGTAAGTTGTATTGACCCCTGCCGTTTTCTTTTGTAACCTGCAGCGTGTTTTTCACCCGTATACAGGAAATAAAAGAGGCGGTCCTCCAATTGTGTTTCCCGCATATCTGCGCGGGCTGCGGCACCGACAACCTGCCGCGCCAGTCCTCGCTCTGCCTGCGCTGTATCACGGCCCTCCCCGATACAAATTTTGAATATCATCCCGGCAATCCCGTTGAAAAACTTTTTTGGGGAAGGATCCCGCTGGCCGCCGCCACGGCGCAATTCTATTTTGCGAAAGAAACGCTGGTGCAACGGCTCGTACACCGCTTTAAGTACAAGGGCGAACTTGAACTCGGGAGGCAACTGGGCAGGCTGATGGGCGACCGTATCAAACAATCCGGTCGTTTTGACGCAGACGCCCTGGTTCCCCTGCCGCTCTTTCCTGCCAAAGAAAAAAAACGGGGATATAACCAGTCACTGATACTTTGCCGCGGCATGTCGGAAAGCATGCGGGTGCCGGTGCTCGACAAGATCATCACACGCCCCCGGCCCACCGGTACCCAAACGCGGAAAGGCCGCATCGAAAGATGGGAAAACATGGAAGGTAAATTTTTACTCAGGGAACCGGCCATCATCAGCGGCCGGCATATCTTACTGGTGGACGATGTGGTGACCACCGGCGCTACCCTGGAAGCCTGCGGCAGTGAACTGCTCAGGGCGGGAAATGTAAAGCTCAGCCTGGCGACGCTATGCGTGTCATCCCGGTGAGCGTTCCGTCCCGTACCCGGGCAAACGGAGTTCTCGATTACTTATATTATTTTTGGTACGAATGAAGTACACCGGAATCATTTTCCTTTCCTTATCGCTATTCTTTTTTTCCTGCCGGAAAGATTCTTTTATCAGCTCCCCCGATGCACGCGTAACGCTGACCGCCGACACGCTGAAATATGATACGGTCTTTGTGACCGCGGGATCGGTATACCAGTCGTTCAGGATCATCAATGACAACGACCGGAAACTGCGCTTATCCGGTTTGCAGCTGATGGGCGGAACCACCTCCGTGTATAAAATGAATGTAGATGGCGTTTCCGGCACGCAGTTCAGCAATATCGAGATCGACGCCAATGACAGTCTGTATGTATTCGTGCAGGTGAACGTTAACCCCAATGCGGTCAACCTGCCCTTTGTATTGCGCGACAGTATCCGTGTTAATTACAACGGGAACACCCGCTGGGTGCAACTGGAAGCATGGGGACAGAACGCGCATTTTTTCCGCAATAAAGTTGTAAGCGCCAATGAAACCTGGAACAATGATCTGCCTTATGTGATCCTGGGCTCATTATTTATCGAGGCCAACCAGACCCTGACCATCAATAAAGGCTGCCGCATTTTCCTGCATGCGGATGCGCCGGTGGTGGTAGACGGCACCCTGCAGGTGAACGGGCTGAAGGATACCATCGACCGGGTCTGTTTCAGGAGCGACCGGCTCGACGATCCGTACCGTGATTTCCCGGGTGGATGGCCCGGTATTTATTTCCGGACGGGATCCAAAGACAATGTGCTGAATTATGCCGTACTGAAAAACGCCTACCAGGCTATCGGGATACAGGATCCTGCACCCAATGCGAATCCCAAACTCACCCTTAATGAATGCGTCATTGACAATGCCTATGACGCCGGCATTATCTCCCTGAATTCAAGTATCCGCGCACGCAATTGCCTGGTGAGTAACTGCGGGAAAAATCTTTTCCTGGTCAAGGGCGGCAATTACCAGTTCACGCATTGCACCGTGGTCACTTATGCCAATCCCTTTATTGAACACCGCGACCCCGTATTATCGCTCAGTAATTTTATTACCGTTAACAATAACCCGGTTACCGCGCCGCTTGACGCGCTTTTCCGCAATTGCATTTTCTGGGGCGATTACGGACTGGTGAATGATGAAGTGATGGTATATAAAAGCGGGGCCGGCGCATTCAATGTAAACTTTGATTACGGTCTCTGGAAAGTACAGGCAAACCCCGCCAATACCAGCAGCAACCAGATGATCAATAACCAGTCGCCGCTTTTCGACAGCGTCAACACTTCCCGCAATTATTACGATTTCCGGCTCCAGCCCGGCTCCCCGGCCCTCAATAAGGGCGTTAATGCCGGGGTAACCACCGATTTAGACGGCAAGCCAAGACCGGTCGGGCTTCCTGACCTGGGGTGTTTTGAAAAACAATAAGGCAACTATGAGGGTTTTATGACCGATTATCAAACCTGCCGGGCTTAACTTTGTTACCTTTCTTCATAAAACCTGCAGCAATGAAAACGTTTTTGCTCACTTTATTCCTGTCCGCCACGCTGAGCGGTTCTTCTATCTATGATTTTAAAGTGCCGGGGCTCGACGGGAGCGATATAGATTTCTCAGCTTTCAAAGGCAAAAAGATCATGATCGTCAATACGGCTTCGCAATGCGGTAACACCCCGCAATACAGGGACCTCGAGGCACTCTACGAAAAATACAAAGACAAACTGGTGATCGTGGGATTCCCTGCCAATAATTTCGGCGCGCAGGAACCGGGCAGCAATACCGAGATAAAGGAATTCTGCACTAAAAACTATGGTGTGACCTTCCCGATGGCGGAAAAAATTTCCGTACGCGGAGATGATATCCACCCGCTTTTCAAATGGCTGGTAGACCAGTCGAAAGAATTGGCGAAGGGCGTGCCCACCGATAATTCAAAGGACATCGTCTGGAAAAAATTCCTGCAGGACCCGGTGATCTGGAATTTTACCAAATTCCTGGTTGACGAAAAAGGGAAGCTGGTGGCCGTCTTTCATAATAAAATCAGTCCGATGAGCGCCGAAGTGCTGAAATACCTGAATTAAAAAATATTATTGCCCCGAAAATGCGACGCCCCCAACGGCGCCGCATTTTTTATTCCCCCAAAGATTTACTTTCGCCCCATGCGTTTTGATGATATCATCGGACAGGCCGCCGTAAAACAACAACTCAAGGAACTGGTGCAGCACAACCGGCTGAGCCATGCCCTGCTTTTCCCGGGAAAAGAAGGGAGCGGCGCTTTACCGCTTGCCATGGCCTTCTCCCAGTATATCGTTTGTGAAAAAGTGAACAGCCGGCTTTCCACATCACGCAGCCGGGTGCAGGAGCCTTCCCTGTTCGGGGATGTATCCGGCACCACAAACACAAATCCTGAAATCCTGACCGACGCCTGCGGTGTTTGCCCCTCCTGTACAAAAGCCGCGCAACTGGTGCACCCCGATATTCATTTTTCCTATCCCACCGTTACAAAAAAAGCGGGTGAGAAACCCATTGCCACGGATTTTATTACAGACTGGAGGGAGTTTATCAGGCTGAACCCTTACGGCAACCTGTACGACTGGATCGAACAGATCAAGGAAAAAGAAAACAGCCAGGGCAAGATTACCGCGGAGGAATGCAATGATATCATCCGCAAACTGAGCCTTAAAAGTTTTGAAAGCGAATACAAGATCCTCATCATGTGGATGCCCGAGATGCTGGGTACCGAAGGAAATAAATTACTGAAGCTCATCGAAGAACCCCCGCCCGCCACGCTATTCATCCTGGTAACGGAAAACGAAGCACAGGTGCTGCCCACGATCATGAGCCGCTGCCAACTGATCAGGATCCCGGCGCTGGAAACCGGCGAAATCGAAAAAGCACTTATTGAAAGAAATAAAACAGAACCCACGGCGGCAAGACAGGTGGCCAGCGTGTGCGAAGGCAATTACCGCGAAGCCCTGCAACTGGTGCAGCATGCCGAAGAAGACTGGCAGTCCCTGCTCCGGGAATGGCTGAACGCCATTTTAAAAACGGGTCCCGTAGCCCAGGCCAAATGGGTGGAAGAGATCAGCCGGTTGGGCCGGGAAAAACAAAAACAATTTCTCCGTTACTTCAATCACCTGCTGGAGCAGGCCGTCAGGCTGCGTGTAATGGGCGAATGTCCCGGGGCCATCGGGACCGAGCGGGATTTTGCGGACCGGCTCAATAAGATCGCCGGGATCGAAGAGCAGCAGGCTATTATAGAAGAACTGGACCGGGCCAGTTACTATATAGAAAGGAATGCCAACGGGAAAATACTATTCCATGCCCTGACCATCAAACTTTACCATATAATTCAGGATAAGGTTGTATTTTTGACGGATTGAGGCGGGGCCGGCGGGTAATTGTGCGGAAAGGATCGTGGAAGCCGGAAAACGGACCGATACACTATTCATGTCTTCTATTTCTCTCTATATCATACATTTCAACCGGTTCTTTTTGCTGAGCAGCGAACAGAACGCCGAAGTGTGCGACGCAACAGAAGCTTAATAGCGTTACCGGAGCCCGGTACATAGCCTCCCTGAACATTTTTTATCATTTTATCACTACCAGTACATGGGTTGCACAGGTTGCAGCACCGCTACGGGCGGTAAGCCAAATGGATGCAAGAGCAACGGCGGATGCAGTTCCGGCGGGTGCAACCGCATGAACGCATACGACTGGCTGCGCAACCTGCCCATCGTGGATACCCAGACCGCCTGCAAGGTGATCGAGGTGAGTTTCAGCCAGGGTACCCGGAAGGATTTTTACCGCAACCCGGCCCTGCACCCTTTTGAAAAAGGTGACCTGATCGCGGTGGAAGGCGTCAGCGGTTTTGACGTGGGCGAAGTATCGCTAACCGGCGAGATCGTTCGCCTGCAGATGAAGAAACGCGGGGTGAAGGAAGAGAATCCCGAGATGAAAAAAGTATTACGCCGCGCCACGGATCGCGATATCGACACCTGGAAACAGAACAAAGCGCGGGAACCCGAAGCCGTGATCCGCAGCCGCGCCATCGCCCGGCAACTGAAACTGGACATGAAAATAAGCCAGGTGGAAATGCAGGCCGACGGAAGGAAAGCGACATTTTTTTATATCGCGGATGGCCGGGTCGATTTCCGCGAACTGATCAAAGTCTACGCATCCGAGTTCAGGGTGAAAGTGGAAATGCGACAGATCGGTGCCCGGCAGGAAGCGGGTAAAGTGGGCGGTATCGGCAGTTGCGGCCGGGAACTTTGCTGCAGCACCTGGCTCACTGAATTCAAATCTGTAAATACCGCGGCGGCCCGTTACCAAAACCTGTCCATCAACCAGGCCAAGCTAAGCGGCCAATGCGGCCGGTTGAAATGCTGCCTGAATTATGAACTGGATACCTACCTCGACGCGCTCCAGCATTTTCCCGATAACTGCGATGTGATCCGGGTAGCCAAGGGCAATGCCTTCCTGATCAAGAAAGATATTTTCAAAAACCTGATGTGGTATACCCTGCCCGACAGCAACAAGCAATATCCGCTGAGTATCGATCGCGTAAAAAAGATCAAAACGCTGAACCAGCAGGGCATTACTCCCGAAGAACTGGAACCGGTGGATGTAACTTCTTCCAAACCTAAGGAAACCGAACCCGAATTCGTGGAACTGGTGGGACAGATCAGCCTGCGCACCCTGGAAAAAGCGGATAAGAAAAAGAAACAGCAGCAACACCAGGAAAGAAGGAACAGGGAACAGTCCTCAAAAAACAAGGGGCAGGGCACAAGGGGCAGGGGACAACAACAGGGTCAGCAAAATAAACAGGGTGGTCAGCAGGGACAGCAACGTAACCAGCAGGGCGGTCACCAGCCCCGGCCCAATAACCCCAACCGGAACAGGAACCGCAATCCACAGCGGCCGGACAACCCCAATCAAAACAAAGATTAAGCGCTCAGATCCCCAGCGCGCGGTAGATCGCATCCTGGATCTTTCCCCGGATTGACAATTGTGATAGTTTATTATTATCCCGAGTAGGATATACCCGGTTTGAGAGAAATACATAAACAATATTGTATTTGGGATCCACCCAAACACAGGTGCCGGTAAACCCGGTATGCCCGAATGTTTCGGGCGAAACGCGCGACGCGGGATAAGGATCCTTGCGGATCGCGTTATCCTTTTCGGGTTTGTCGAAACCATAACCCCGCCGGCTCACTTTGCTGTGGTAGGCCGTAAATAAACTGATGGTCTCCGGTTTCAGATAACGGTTGCCGTTGAACTCACCGCCGTTGAGCAGCATCTGGTAGAGCATGGCGAGATCATAGGCGTCGGAAAACAATCCTGCATGACCGGCCACGCCGCCGAACAAAGAGGATCCCTCATCGTGCACATCGCCCTGCATGGTCTGGCGCCTGAAATATTTTTCGGTTTCAGTAGGCACCATGCGATCCGCGTCGAACCGCTCCCGCGGTTTGAAACCGGTGGTGACCATTCCCATGGGGCGGTAAAAAGTTTCCTGCACATATTCGTCGAGCGTTTTCCCGGTAACCTGTTCGACGATCTTTCCCAGGAAAATAAAATCATTGTCGCTGTACACATATTTATTCCTGGGACCCAGCGGGCTTTTTAATATACGGTCAAGGATCACCTGGTTATAGTCGTTGCGCAGGTAGAGATTCTCCGCCACCCTTACCGTAAAACCGGGTTTGGGTTTATCGGAGTAAATCGAAGGATTGGGAAGGCCTGTCGCGGTATCGATCGTTTCCCGGTAAAACGCGATAAAGGAAATAAGCCCTGCCTGGTGCAATAAAATATCTTCCAGCTGCAGGCCGGCCTTATTGGTCCCTTTTACCCAGGGGAGGTAATCCCCCAGTTCTTTTTTGAGGTCGAGCTTTCCCTCTTCATATAATTTCATCACCGAAACGGTGGTGGCGGATATTTTTGTAACCGACGCGAGATCGAATATGCTTTCCACGCTGGTAGCGGGCGAGGGTTCGTATTTGTAATTGCCAAAAGCCTTGTGGTAGATGATCTCGCCTTCGTGTACGGCCATCACCACGCACCCGGGAAAGGCTTTCTGCGCGAGGGCATCGTTGACGATGGAATCCACCGCGTTCAGTTTATCCGGTGAATGCCAGGCCGGGTCCTTTTCATTGCGGACGATGCCCGATCCGAATTTGTACTGGCAAACGGAAACCGGCAGGTGCCCGGAAGGGATGATCTTTCCTTCCACGATATCGGCCGCGGCATCCTGAGTAATCGCGTCATCCTGGTGACAGGCAAGCAGGGTCCAAGCGTCGCAGAAATTTTTTGTGGCCAGCGCGTTCCCGAAAGTCAGCGTAATGGTTTTGATAAAATTCAGGCCTTTATAGAGATTCAGGGCGGGCGCGCTCAACCCGAAATTATCCGCCGGGCGCAGGGAATAATTATGGACCCCGATCACGATCGCGCCATATTTGCCGTCTTTGGGAACAAGGCTGAGGATCGAATCCACTTTGCTCTGGCTGTCTTTATACGACAGGAGAAACACGTCCGCATTCAGGTCGCGCTGCAATCTTTTACCGAATGCATTCAGTTCGGTGCAACCGATGCCCACATATGCAATCTTTGTATTTTTTTTCAGCGGCAGTTCCGCATAATCATTGCGGGAAGCCTTGCTGGCTGCCTGGGAAAGCAGGGTAATGCTTTTTTCCGCCACTTCCCTGCGGATGGCGTCGGTTTTCGCATTAAGGTCGTTCAAAAGGTTCGCCGTATCGATGGGTGTCCACTGGTTTAGCCCGAGCTGGTATTTGGAAGCCAGTACTTTTTTCACTTTGGCGTAAATATCCTCCCAGCTCAGTCTTTTATCGGCGATCGCTTTCTTGATCACGTCGATCGATTCTCCCACGCTGGCCGGCAAACAGAGCATATCATTCCCCGCGATCAGCGCTTCCACGGCGATCGTTCCCCCGGGAAAATACTTGGCCACCCCCTTCATCTCCAGCGCGTCGGTAAAAGTGAGCCCGTTGTAATGAAGGCTGTCGCGGAGCAGCCCCGTCACGTTGTTTTTTGAAATCGACGTCGCTTTATTCGCTGTATTATCAATCGCGGGAATATAGAGGTGCGCGATCATCACGCTCCCGATTCCCGCGTCGAATACCGCGCGGAAAGGGACCAGCTCCATCGAGTCCAGCTGTGTAATGCTCTTGTTAATGACGGGCAGGTCGAGGTGCGAGTCCACATCCACGTCGCCGTGCCCGGGAAAATGTTTGGCGCAGGCCATGATGCCGGCATCCTGCATTCCTTTCATATAGGCCACGCCGAAACGGGCCACTTTATCCCTGTCTTCCCCGAAAGACCGGTAACCGATCACGGGGTTATTGGGATTATTGTTGATATCGACAACCGGCGCGTAATTGACATGCACGCCGATGCGTTTGCATTGTTCGCCAACGGCCAGTCCCATGCGGTACACAATATTTTCATCCTGCAGGGCCCCGAGCGTTAACTGGTAAGGATATTTCGTAACGCTGTCGAGCCGCATCCCCAGTCCCCATTCTCCGTCGATGGTGATCATCAGCGGGGTCTTCGCGAAACTTTGGTAATAGTTGGTTAGGCCCGCCTGCCGGATCGGCCCCCCCTGGAAAAAACAGAGGGCCCCTACATTGTATTTCCGGATATCACTCTCCACTTTGGCCACATGATCCGGCCCGA
Source organism: uncultured Chitinophaga sp. (assembly GCA_964399755.1). Lineage (GTDB taxonomy): Bacteria > Bacteroidota > Bacteroidia > Chitinophagales > Chitinophagaceae > JJ008. The sequence goes on from CAYNSL010000008.1 coordinate 40,763, forward strand.
GATTGGAATGGGCGCGGATCACCATCAGCTGCGCGATCCGCTGATCGTCGCTCAGGCTTTTAAATACGCTGTCCACCCACTGGTCGCGCGTCAGTTTACTTTTATATTGCGCCTGCGAGCTAAACGGCAGGCAAAACAGCAGAATAACAATGGGTTGTATCCGTTTCAATATGCGATTTTTCATTTGGCTGATCAAAGGTTTAAAATTAATCTTTCCTTTTCGCAGATCGAAGTTAAATTTCGTAACTTTTATATCCCTTTCCTCCCCCTGAAAGTCTCCTGTACCCGTTTATCACCTTTAAACGAACAGAAATGAGACCCAACACCTGCAGCCGGACGGCCATTGTTTCCGTATTTTGTTTGTTCTATTCCTTCGCTATTGCTCAAAGCTCCTACATCAAGGGGATCGTTACCACGGAATACAGCGTGAAAGAAGGAAAGATCAAAATATCCCTGCCCGATGATATGCGGGCGGGGGAAACCATTTCGGGTTCCGTTATAACGGAACCGGAGGGACGCAATGAAAAAGAGAAAGAAAGAAACCTGGAGCAGCTTCAGCGTTATACCCTGAATGTGGCCGGGGTGATTACGAATCTTTCGGGCACGGGGCGGCATGTATTTAAGATTCCTTCCCTGCCGGCCAACCCGGCGGCGGTGCTGCTCGACAGCCGCAACAATCCCGTTTCCACGCAAACCCTTACGCCCGCCGTCATGGTAAAACCCGTTACGGGTATCAGCTTACCTACACATGCCCTGACCGGCGCGCCATTCCGGATCACCGGTCCTTTTGACGGCGACATGAGCAATACGCGTTGCCGCATTGACGGAAAAGAAATGGAGATCCTTGCCGAATCGCCCCGTCAATCGATTTGCAATATGCCTTCCACGACCAGCGGGCCGCATAAAATCAGCGTTACCGAGAACGGCAATACCACGGAAAAAAATATCTATGCCGTCGATATGCAGTTGTCGGCCGGCAAGCTCAACCTGCTGAAAGGTGAAAAAACATTTGTGCGCGTGACGATAACGGGATTACAGAATCTTCCCGCTAACGCTACGCTTACGGTAACCAATATCACGACGGGCGTTGTTACTATGAGCGGGGGCGAAACACAGGTCATTCCTATTCCGCCGGCGGGCGTAAGCGGGGCCGGCACATTCGATAAACAATTCGACCTGCAAAGCATCAAAACGGGATCCTTCGCGGTAAACGTGAACCTGGATCTTCCCGAAGCACCACAAACGGCTTCCGCCTCAGTATTGAACTGGGGCGCCTGCAACCTCGGTGTTACCACCTGTATCCTGCCCGGTTCGGAATGCGAAATGTTGCAGCGCGGTATCGCGGAGCGGCTGGCCAAACAACCGCTGTTAAATACAATGCCCCCGGAAGACAGTCCCTATGCCGTCCGCATCAAATCTGCTTTTACAAAAGACTACCTGGTTTCTTCCCTTTCCGCGGCGGGCGGCGACGCCCTGACCGACCAGGTAATTTTTACCTATGAAAAGATCAGCGCGGATTATAAAACGAAAAAAGAGAGAAAAGAAAACCGGGAATGGGTGCTCGACCGCGACACGGTGGGGAGTGACGGGTTCCAGTCGCGGGTGCCCTGGGTGCAGTTTGAACCCGGTCTCTATGTCTTTCGTGCCAATGCTTATTACGGATCAAATCAAACTTATACCCGCAGCGCCTATACCGTCGTGCCGCCGAAGAAAAACCCGCCCAGCGTCAGCAACAGTGAGATTGAACGACTGCGGCGGGAGGAGCAGCGGTTACGGGATTCCATTGACGCGATCAACCGGCGGATCGACAATGCCACAAACCAGATCAATGAAAATTACCGGCGCCGGCGTTATCTGGATTCACTTCGCTGGATACAATCCACTTTATACAACCAGCTTCACCAGATCGACGCATTGATTGACCAGATACCCGGCACGTATGGTCCTCCGCTGCAGGCCCTGCTGGATTCGCTCGAAAAATTCAGGCAGAAAGCCGGTAGCCTCGACCCGGCGCAGTTGCAGGCAGCCGTAGATAAGATGCAGCAGGAAGTGGATGAACTTGAAGCGGCGCTCAAAGCCTGTCTCGAACACCTCGCAGCCCTGCAAAAAGAGCAGGAGGATTTGAAAAATGAAAAGGATCAGATTCAAAAAGACCAGCAGCAGGCTTTCCGCGATATCATGAACGAACTGGGCGCACAGGGCTACCAGTACGCCGGATATACCAGCCGCAATCCCGGTACGGGCGAGTTCAAACATGATTACGGACTGGTATTGCGCGGCGCCGACGGGCAGCCGGAACTGGTGCGGGGTATCCCCGCGCAATCCCTTAAAAAGATCAGCGCGCTTGAAAAAAAGATCAAGGAAGGCAATAACAGGATCCGCGATATCAACGCAAGACAGGCCGCCCTGCCCGGGGAAATCGAAAAGGCCAGGAAAGAATGTGATGACATCGCGGCGAGACTGGCGAAGGCCAAAGCCGCCTTGCAAAAAGGTGCCAACAATGTTACGGAGTACAATTTCAACATGGCCGATCTCGACGAACTCTGCAGTAAGATCAAACGTTTGCTCGAGCCGCTGGCCGGCTGGTGCAAACAGCATCCCGGTGAATGCAGCGGGTTTGAAGGAGCCCTGAAACAATTAATGGAAGATTGTCCGCAGAACCTGGGAGCATTACCCAATCTCATGAACGCGCTGGGAAATATCATCGCGCAGAAAAAACAGGTGGAACAGGCCCATAAAAAACAGGCCGATGACCTGGGTGGCCAGATCGATGGAATCGACCGGCAGAACCAGGGGCTGGGCAGCGGCATCGGCCGCGACGAAGACAAAGCCGAAGGATATGGCGGTGCACTGGGGAAAAATATGCAGGACCAGGACAAGGCCATCGCCGATGAACTGGCGAAAAGACAGGCGGACGAAGCGGCAAAAAACGCGGCCCGGAAAAGAACCTGTCTTGAATTCCTGAAAGGACTGGGTGGCGGCGGCGAAGAAGGGGCCGGTTTGCTGGCCCTGCTGGAAACATTAAAAGAGCAAATCCAGGATATCGGCGGAAAACTCAGTGAGGGACTGGGCGCCGCTTCTGAATTAACGGACGGCAAGACCAAAGAAAAGATCGAAGCGGCCAATGAAGCCATCGGCAAAATGCTGGAACCGCTGGAGAAATATGACGAATACAAAGAGTATGTCGAGGAATTAAAAGACATAAAGGAAAAACTGGAAACACTATTATCCGGCGATCAAACTCCCGAGGGAAGGGCAAAAAGCTTTGGGGCATCAATGGAGCTGCTGAAAAAGGTGCTGGACAAAATCGCCGACAAAGTGCCGATCCTGCAGTTCTTTACGGCATATTTCGGGTACCTGATCGAAGGATACAATGCCGCGATTAACGGCACTTATGCTATTTTCCGGAAACGATTCAAGGAGATCGCCGAAAGCGCGATGGCGCGGATCGATTGCCAGTTGCTCATGAACGAATACATGAAGCGCAACAGCCTCGACGATGTATATGCCAAAGCTTACCAGTTGGCCGAGGGGGGTATCTACGGAGATTACCGGTCGGCGGAAATGCGGAGGTTGTTCCAGGAAGCGGTAAACCAGGCCGCGCTGAAAAAGCTGATCGATTGCTGCCTGAAATGGTCGGCCGGTTAAGAATTAGCATTTTAAATGGAAATACCGGTGCGGGGAGGAAGGGCAACAGGATGCCGGAGAGAAATAATACCGGTACCGGTCCCTGTTCACTGATTCACGCCGCCCCCATCAAGCTATTTGAATGGCAGGTACTGGCACCAAACCCGTAAATTTGGCGCCGGAGAATTTTGTTGTGCCAGATAAAATAGTATTGTTACCCGATCATATCGCCAACCAGATCGCAGCGGGCGAAGTAATCCAGCGCCCGGCCAGCGCGGTGAAGGAATTGCTGGAAAACGCCGTGGATGCCGGCGCCACCGAAATCAAACTCATCATCAACGATGCGGGCAAATCACTGGTCCAGGTGATCGATAACGGCTCGGGCATGAGCGTGACCGACGCCCGCATGTGTTTTGAGCGTCATGCCACTTCCAAGATTCAGACCATTGAAGACCTTTTTCATATCCGTACGATGGGATTCCGGGGGGAGGCACTTGCTTCGATCGCCGCGGTGGCGCAGGTGGAGTTAAAAACAAAAAAACAGGAAGACGAAACGGGCACTTATATTGAAGTGGAGAACAGTGTCGTAAAAAAACAGGAGCAGGTGGCGGTTCCTGTGGGTACCAGCATCGCCATGAAGAACCTCTTCTTCAACGTACCCGCCCGGCGGAATTTCCTGAAGAGCAATGCCGCCGAACTGCGCCATATCGTGGATGAGTTTACCCGCGTGGCGCTCTCCTTCCCCGGCGTGTTTTTTTCAATGATATCAAACGGGCAGCAGCTTTTTCATCTCGAGGCCGGCAGCCTGAAACAGCGGATCGTGCAGTTGCTCGGGAACAATTACAACGCGAAACTGGTAACGGTGAAAGAGGAAACAGACTACCTGAATATTTACGGTTTCGCGGGCAAACCCGAAACGGCGAGGAAAACAAGGGGCGACCAGTATTTTTTTGTCAATAACCGTTTTATCAAAAGCGCTTATCTCAATCACGCGGTGATGAACGCCTACCAGGAAATGATTCCCCCGGAGAGTTTTCCCATGTATGTGCTGTTTATCGAGCTCGATCCCACGCTGGTGGATGTGAACGTGCACCCCACCAAGCAGGAAATCAAATTTGAGGATGAAAAAATAATTTACGCTTTCGTACAGGCGGCCATCAAGCATGCGCTGGCCCAGTTCAGCGTAACGCCCACCCTGGATTTCGACCTCGACGCATCCATCCAGCAACTTCCTTCCATCCAGCAACCATTCACGGAAAAAAAACAGGAAGCCGCGGCTTCCACCTCCATCTTTAAGGGCTTCACGCAAAAACACCAGGCCCATTTTATCGGGAAAACGGACCGCGGTGAATTAAAGCACTGGAGAGACTTTTATGAAAGTAATGAGTCAGGAGCCGGAAGCCGGGAGCAGGCGACACCGGATGCCGGAAAAAACCTGCGTGCCGTGAACACCCGGCTGGCGGAGATCAGGGATGCCGAAATAACACAAATACTTAACACCTATATTCTTCTTCCGCTCGGCAATAGTTTCCTGCTGGTTCACCAGCAGGCCGCGCATGAGCGGGTTATCTATGAACAGCTGATCGCGGCCGGCAAGGACAAACCGGTGACGGCCCAGCGAAGCATGTTCCCGGTTACGCTGGAATTAGCGCCCGCCGACGCGGCGATCATGGAAGAGATCCTTTCCGATCTCCATCACCTGGGATTCCTGATCGAGCCATTCGGGAAAAACGCTTTCGTGGTGCAAGGCACACCCGCCGATGTGGGCACGGGAAATGAAAAACACGCGATCGACCTCCTGCTTGAACAATACAAGCATTTCAGCAGCGATATGAAATATTCCAGGCGCGAAATGCTGGTGCGCTCCCTCATGCGGCAGCAATCCGTTAAACCCGGAACAAGCCTCACGGAAAAAGAAATGCGGAGACTGGTAACAGATCTCTTTACCTGCGATCAGCCGAATGTGACGCCCGACGGTAACCCTACTTACCTTGAATTTAAACAGGAGCAACTGGAGAAAATGTTTGGCAGATAATAGATTAGTCTAATGGCTGAATAACCCGGGCGCGATTTCATTTATCAATTAACTTCTGACATTTAAAATCTATTTCTTATTCCCTGCAAAAATTTTTCAATGGCACGCCTTACTTCGGTGGCGGATCCGGTGTGATTGTTGACCAGCGTGGAAAATATGAACAGCCTGCCTTTTTTAGTGTATAAATATCCGCTAAACGCCACCACCCCGCTCAGCGTGCCCGTTTTACCGAAGATATAGCCGCTGTCGCTCTTGTAATAATTGCTGATGGTGCCCTCGCCGCCCGTTGGGAGAATGCGTTTTACGCGCTCCATCCCGAATTCATTTTTCATCTTACCCAGTATGGCCACAAAATCCTGCGGCGTGAATAAATTATACCGGCTGAGCCCCGAACCGTCGGCCCACCTCGGTTTTTGGGGCAGGTCGCTGAAATCGGTTTTTAACAGCGTGTCGATGATCTTCTCATCGCTCATTACGCCCAGCTTCGCATTGCTCACCATCAGCAGCGATTGCTCCGCAAAGAAATTATCGCTGCGGCGCATCATGGGTTTGAGCAGGGAATCGGTGGGGCGGGAATAAAGCAGGTTCCAGTTCTTTATATGAATATTCAGGATGCGGCAATCCGGGCAGAAATACGTAAAGGCGATCTCATCGCGCTGGGGTTTCAGGCGCCCGAATGCAAGGTGCAGGCTGTCGCCGATCAGCCGCAGGGCGGTCTGGTGCCCGTTGGTGACAAAAGGAAGGGACCGTTCCGTAAAATAATTCGCATCATCGTAGAGGTTGAATTCGTTGGAGCCGATCGCCCGGCTGATGCGCACCCGGGGCCTTTTCCCAATCAGATTTTCCCTGGATAAATAATAGGAAGTCCTGTTCAGCAGCGAATCAAAATAAACCGCCTGCGTTTTGAAGAGGATGGGGCTGTTCAGGATAGAAGCGTTACTGTCAGCAATATTCCGCTTCCCGAATGGATTGACCTTAATGTCGACCAGGTTCCCGAATACCGGGAAAGAACTCCGCTCAGCCATATAGGCCGCGTCATAATCCGACCATGACCAGCCGCTGCCCCAGCGTTCCTCCCGCCAGGCGGTATCCAGCAAACCGATCTCGTTATAATTTCTTTTTGACCATCGCGTGAGAAAATCCCAAACCGGTTGTGTGGCGAAATCCGGATGCAAAAGGGTGGGATCACCCGTAGGCTGGATGGCCAGTAATATTTCGCCCCTGTCGTTGAGTTCGGAATACCCGTATTTCAATCCGGGCAAACTGTCGCCCAGGTATTTCATCGCCGCATAACAGGTAGGCAACTTGGTATTGCTGGCCGGCACAAAATATTTGTCGCCCTGGTAATCGTACCAGTATTTCCCCGTGGCTGGTTCAAAAATGCTGATCCCCACATGCGCGGCAAGCAGGGCTTTGTTGCCGAATACTTCCTCCTTCGCCGTTTTGGAAATTTGTTTAGAGACGGAACAGGATGCCAACAAAAAAAGACAGCAGGTAAATGAGAGGCGACGCGCGGCGGGCGGGATGCGCCGGTGTTCAGGATGGTTTGTAAAGGATAGAATATTAAAAATTGATTGGATTGTCATACGGTCATATAGGTCATATAAGTCATATTGGTCATATAAGTCATATAGGTCAAATAAGTCAAGTGG
>CAYNSL010000009.1:0-16465 GCA_964399755.1 uncultured Chitinophaga sp.
GGATGCGCTGAATGTGAGAGGAAGGGTTTAGGAGTCGGGAGTTCGTAGTTCGGAGTCAGGAGTATTTGATTCTTCAATAGGTTTTGAAGTTGCGGAATGATGATCCGCGACAATGAGTACGGATAAACACAGAAAGAAAAGGCTGCCGATCTTATCGGTTTCGATCAGGTCACTCAGGAAATTAACGACAAGGATCATCGAGATCACAACGCCTGTTATCCCGGCTACTGCCCGGTAAAAAGTATCTTTCACGCGATGATATAACCGCTGTGCGTAAAACAGCAATGCCCCGAATAAAACAAGCAGGAGCAGGAGCCCCGGCAATCCCTGTTCGATGGCCGTCAGTAAAAAATAATTGTGAACAGTGGAGTGATCTTTGTTATCGCTGACCCATGTTTTATAGGCGGGCACGGCATAGCCCATATAATTTTCATAAAATGTATTCGGACCATAACCCGTTAACCAGTTATCCTTAATCATTCTCACTCCTGCGATCCAGCGGTAAAAGCGTTCCGCCGTGGATACATCTTTTAATTGATAAGTGGCGACCAGGTGCTCGGCAAAATTTTTATGAAAGATAGTAGTGCGGAAGTCGGGGGCGTATTGCAGGTACCGGTCGCCGCTTTTGACCCAAAACAGGGCGCCGATCGTCAGGATGACGACGAAAAGATAAGACCTGAAAAGCCATTTTCTCCTGATCAGCCACCATGATAAGGCGCCGATCAGCAGGGCCAGCCAGGCGCCGCGGGCATAGGAGAAAAACAAGGCAACGAGGAAGAGCACAGTGATCCCCGCCCATAAAATACGGCCGGATTTATTATTGGTCAGGTAAAAAAATGCGACCGCCAACGGGATCATGCACACCAGCATGGCCGAATAATTCACATGGTTCCGGAAAAAGGGGAATATGGATTCATTCACCCTCGCGAATTGAAAACCGTTCGTCGCATGCCGCCAAAGGGCGATGATAACAACGATAAGCATGGCGCACAGCAGGGCGAAAGCGGCGGCACCCATTCTTCTTTTATCTTTCAACACCATCAGCGGGGCCAGTATGAATGCGCCGGCATACCAGCATTTGGCCAGTATGAATTTCAGCGAAACCGTTGTATTCGTTGAAAACAGGGCGGCGGGTATCGTCCATACCAGGCTGAGGAAAAATAAAACGAGAAGGGGATGACGCAGCATCCGGGCGGGGATGATTTCAGGGGCATAGAGCCAGGCGGCAAAAAAAAGAAAACTGCTGAGCCACATTAATGATTCATCGGGGATATCGGTACCGAGGCCGGAAGAAAAATGGTATTCAAATGAAAGAGGCAGGCTGAACAGCAGGACCCCAAAAACAAGATTGCGGTTTTGCCAGGCCGCGTAAAAAAGCAAAATGCCAAAGGGAATGGCGATCAGTCCGTAACTGCCCGAATAAGCCGAAAGCGCGGCCATTCCTATAAATAAAATGGCGAAGATCCCGAAAATGACTCTTTCCTTATGAAGGGCGTGGTTCACGAGCGGGCTGTTTTTCTTTTGTCCAGCAACAACGCGGCGAGGAGGGCGAAAAGGAGACTAAGCAGGGCGGTGGCGAGAAGTACCTGCATTTTTTTGGGCCGGTCGGGCCAGGCGGCCGCCTTGGCTTTTTCTACGATTAGCAGGGCGGGGGCTTTGCTGTCGTTCATGAGCTGGTATTCACTGATCAGTCTTTCATAACGGGCCAGCTGCTCCTGCGCGGTTTTTTTTCTTTCCTGCATCAGGAACCGGGCGCTTTCATCGCGGCCGGCGGTTTGCAATGAATCGTCGACAGCGTCGATCATGGCTTTAATTTTTTTCTGCCCCTCGCGCAATCCTTTGAGCGCGGTTTCGTTACCGGCATTTTTCAGGTCGGTATGAATGGCCTGTAGCGCCGACAGGATGGCGTCGGCCAGTTGCGGGGCCAGGTTCTTATCGGTATCCCAGACTTTCACTTTCAGTTCGCCATAGCCGGTTTTCATCACGCTGGAATTTTTTTTCAGCAGGTAGGCGGCCTTGGTCCGCGCGGCATCACCTTTCTCGCTCACCTTGTAATGATCGAATAGATTGAACTGGTCGGTTACGGCGAGGTATACGGTATCGAGTGCGGCCGTACCCAATACCATATCCAGGTCGTCGGGCGTACCGAGTTCGGAATAAAGGATCTGTATGTTCTCGCTGAATATTTTTGATTTGTCGGAAGCGAAGGCGCTGGATGGCACGGCGGTGGTGGAAGAGAGGTACTGGGGTTTCTTTAAAAAAGTAATGACGCCAACGGCGACTACGGACAATACGAGTACCAGCAGGATCTGTTTCCACCAGTTTTTTAACAGGTCGATGATATCGGGCATGGGAGGAGATTGATGTTTAAAAGATACCGATTTTGGCTTATATCACTTTTACATTGCGGCTGAAACTCTCTTCGAGCGAGATAAAGGTTTCGGTGCGTTCGATGCCCTTGATCTTCTGGAGCTGGTCGTGCAGCACGTAGCGGAGCTGGGTGATATCCTTGCAGACGATTTCGGCGAACATGCTGTAGTTGCCTGTTGTATAGTTCAGCCGTACGATTTCGGGGATCCGCTGCAGTTCACGGGCGACCGAATCGTACAGGGAGCTTTCTTTTAAATAGATACCGATAAAGGCGATCACGTCGTAACCGAGTTGTTTCAGGTCTGCTTTCAATCTTGTACCTTTAACCACCCCGGCTTCCTGGAGTTTTTTGATTCGGACATGGATCGTGCCGCCCGATACAAAAAGTTTTTTACCCAGGTCGGCATAGGAGATTTCGGCGTTCTCCATCATGTGCTGGATGATCTGCAGATCGAGTTTGTCGAGATTTAATTTGGCGGCCATTTTTCCTGCTGATTTTAGATGATGTTTAGAATAATATTCAAATATTTGAATAAATTCTATAATTTCAAAATATTTATTGAAAAATTTGGAACAAAAAGCCCAATTCTCCTATTTTTGTTCTACAAAGCTCTTAAAAATTGTGGGGTGATGAAATGGCGAAAGCCTGGCAGACATGCCCTCTTGTCTCGGGGGTGAGGATAACAGGATAAACGTTGCATAACGCCGATCCGCTGACGAGCGGACCGACTGGGGTTGACCACCAGTAGGTTGAGCGTAGCTCGCTCTATTCATTTGTGCAACAGCTAACTGCCTCGTGGAGGTTCGAACCCTCCCCCTACAGCATTCAAAGCCTTCCTGGTTTCCGGGAAGGCTTTTTTTATTTTCAATCAGCTTAATACAGTAAAAAAGGCTGAATTGTTTTCTTCCATTCCTCAGCAATGTCAATGTTGACATTTCCTCCGCTTTGAAGGAGGGCAAAGGAATTTTTTATGCCGGTTAGTTTGTCGAGGTGGCCATGTCCTCCCGGATTTGCATGCGTACGATAAGCTCTTTCCGTTACTTGTCCAGGGTGGGTCTGCATCAAACCCCGCAAGAGGGTTATTCCCGTTTTAACGGGACGCAATTTCAAATCATCCGTTATCACAGCGATCAGTCCGTAACAGGTTTCGCCCCTGAAAGGACCCGTGACCGCAGTAAACCGCACCGGCTTCCATTGCAGTCCCGGTAGTTCCTGCGCTTCCAGCCATTGCTTTAATGGCCGAGGTTTTATCCAGGGCGCCCCGAATAGCTGAAAAGGCGCGTCCGTACCTCTTCCTTCATTTACATTTACGCCTTCCAGTAAACCCATTCCGGGGTAGAGCAGGGCTGTTTCGGGTTTTTGGATCGCCGGTGAAGTGGGTATAAAACTGAAATCATGCATCGCCGTGTACCGACGTTCATAATTGATCATTTTAATCACTTCGATCTTCCCTTTTTTTATTCTTGTTGACGCGAAATACTGCGCCAGTTCCCCCAGCGTGCAGCCATGCTTCAGCGGAATATTCCACCTGCCAATAAATGAAGCGCAACCGGCTTCATCGAGGAAGGGGCCCTCTGATTTTTCGATCAGGGCGCCCGTTGGATTGGGCCGGTCCAGTACAATAAAAGTTTTATGATACGCGGCGCAGGCTTCCATGATATAGGTCATCGTCCACAGGTAAGAATAAAACCGGCAACCCGCATCCGGTATATCGAAAAGCACCGTATCAATGTCTTCCAGGTCCGCGGCAAGCGGCGCCCGGTTTTCGCCATACAAACTAATAACGGGCAGTCCGGTGAGCGTATCGATACAGTTGGATTGAAAAACGCCATCGGCGCCCGACACCGTGATGCCATGTTCCGGTGAAAAAAGCCTCCTGATCTGAAAACCGTTCCTGGCAAGCGCCTGCCTGCTTTTTTCTCCCATGCAGGTAAGTGCTGCGTCATTGGTGGCCAGCGCCAGTCGTTGCTGCCGGTAAGCATCCCCGTGTTGAAGAAAAATATCGATACCATATTGAAGCGGTGAAGGCATTTCTGGTCCGTATGTATTTTATTGCATGTAAACTATAAAAATGCTGCTAAAAATTTGCAATTCCTGATGGAGGGTTATCAATTAATCAATCCCTTCATGGTTTTATTTGGATATTTTTTAAGAACTGATACCGGTTTGATAAATACTTTTGTACCCAAACTTTTTTATGAGGGCAGTCCCGGGTGTCTTTTTCTTTTTATCAATTTCGTTTTTTTCCGCGGCACAGGACGCCGTGGTAAAAAAACTGCGGTTGGAAGCGGAGCGGGCGGTGAAGACAGATGTGGTGAATGATACGACCCGGAAGAGCTGGAAAAAGGGAGGCCTTTACGGGATCAATATTTCGCAAAGCACGCTGAACAACTGGGCTGCCGGTGGCGATAATTTTTCTCTCTCGGTGAATTCGGCGCTGAGCCTTTTCGCCTTTTACAAAAAAGACAAGCATAGCTGGGACAATACCTTTGATTTCAACCTCGGCTATATCAACAGCACCAGTCTTGGTGGCCGCAAGAACGATGACCGCTTCGATCTTCTTTCAAAATACGGACATGCCCTGAATCCCAAACTGAACCTGGCGGGCCTGTTCAACCTGCGCTCGCAGTTTTTTCGCGGGTATAAGTTTACCGATACTTCCAAAGTGTACACTTCCACATTTATGGCGCCGGGTTATGTGCTGCTGAGCCTGGGCCTGGATTACAAACCCCTGAAAGATCTTTCCATCTTTCTCTCGCCGGTTACTACCCGCTGGGTGATCGTAAAGGACAGCGCGCTTGCCAATAAGGGGCTTTACGGGGTAAGCCCCGGTAAAAAAAGCGCGCTCGAATTCGGGGGCTTCGCCACCATCAGTTATTATAAGGCCTTTAATAAGTTCGTCAGTTACAAAGGCCGTCTCGACCTGTTTTCCAATTACCGGCACAACCCGCAAAATATTGACCTGTTCATGTCGAATGTACTCAATGCGAAGCTGACCAAGTCGCTGGCCGTGAGCTGGGCCGTTGATTTTATTTATGATGACGATGTCCGGCTCTTCGGTAAAAACAAAACTTCCCCGGCCCTGCAGCTGAAATCGCTGGTGGGTATCGGGTTCCTGATCAGATTCTGAATCGGGCCATACACGGCAACGACAGTTCCTCTCTTTATCTTTGTCGCCCATGGCGCAAAAAAAACTGGTACGCTTCGCGGAACTGAACACATTTTCCAATGTGTTGCAGTTCCCTCCCGGGATAAAAGGGAAATGGGGCGGGTTCTTTCATAATGAAAACCCCATAACGCTGGAGCTGGCCTGCGGAAAAGGGGAGTACGCGGTTGGTTTAGGCCGCTTGTACCCCGACCGGAATTTTATCGGGATCGACATCAAGGGCAACCGCATCTGGGTGGGCGCCAAAAAAGCCCTGCAGGAAAAGCTGGGCAATGTGGCTTTTCTCCGGGTCCAGATCGACCAGCTTGCGGAATACTTCGCCGCCGCGGAAGTGTCGGAGATCTGGATCACTTTTCCCGACCCGCAGCTCCGGGTTTCCAAGGCAAAAAAAAGACTAACCCACCCGAAATTTTTAAGGATCTACCAGCAGATACTGGTTCCCGGCGGTCGTATACACCTGAAAACGGACAGCCCGGATCTTTACCGCTTTACTAAAACCGTGGCAGAGCTGTATGACTGCAGCGTATACCAGGATATCGATGATGTGTCCGCCTGTAAAAACGCGCCGGCTGAGCTCGCGATAAAAACGCATTACGAATCGCTGGATATCGCGGGCAGCAACCGCGTGCATTACCTGTGTTTTTCATTGCCGGCCGACCTGGGCGGACCTGAAAAAGACCTGCTGCTGAAAGAAAAACTGAAAGCCTATGAAGGAGCTGACTGAAGGCCTGCATTATTATATCAATGAAGCGGGCTATGTGGTCTTAACCGAACAGTACCACCTCGAGGCGGGGTATTGCTGCGGGAACGGTTGCCTGCACTGCCCTTTCGGCTACGAAAATGTTCCCGAACCCCGGAAATCTGCATTACTCGGTGAAAATGAAAAAAAATAAATACCCTTAACTTCATTCCATGCCTGCCCGGAAAAAAGCCGCGGAAAAAATCAAAACGGTAAAGCCCTCCGGTAAATCCGATGATAATTTTTTTGCGCTGGTTCATGAAGTGGCCCGGCAGATCCCACGCGGACGGGTTACATCGTATGGAGCGATTGCGGCGGTGCTCGGGTCAAAACTTTCGGCGCGGATGGTAGGCTGGGCGATGAACGGCTCGCACCGGGCCCGGCCCAAAGTACCGGCACACCGGGTGGTGAACCGCAACGGAATGCTCACAGGCAAGCACCATTTTTCCCCACCGGGATTGATGGAACAATTATTGAAAAAAGAGGGAGTTAAAGTAAAAAACGACCAGGTGGTTGAATTCAAAAAATTATTCTGGGATCCGGCTGCCGGTTTGGAATTATAATCAATCAGGCATTGGCCATTTCGCGGGCCGCATTGGCATAGACTTTCTTTTCCTTTTGCTTATACCACCAGCCCGGGGCGGTTTTCTTCATTACCGTATCGATACTGCGCATGCCGAAAAGGTTCCAGACCCCCTTTAACTTACCGCCGATCGAGGGCTGCATGGCCCGCAGGCTCATGGCAAATCCGCTGTCGAGGTATTCCATATGGTGCCAGTATCCCGAGGGCATAAAGAGCGTATCTCCCGGTTCGAGGATAAAATCGAGACCCTGCGCCAGTTTGAGGGCCGGGAATTTTTCATAATCCGGGTTGCCCTCGTTATAATAATTGGAAAAATCGGCCAGGCTCAGTACTTCGTAAGGTTTGCGGTAGAGTTTATATTGTTCCTGGAAAGGGAACATCAGGACCCGTTTACGCCCCCCGAACTGCGTATGCAGGATATGCGACAGGTCGATGTCGAAGTGCATATGGGTGATGCTGGTCGCGCCGCCCGTAAACAGCATAGGGTATTTTTTTACAAAGCCCTTCATCAGGTGTTCGGGCCAGGTGAAATCGTGGATCAGCTCGGGCGCATGATCAAAAATATTGAACAGGAATACCCGCCAGGCCGCGGGACCCTTACTGATCATATCGATGTATTCGCTGAAAAGCTTGTAATCATCGGCCTTATTGACCGGCGTATAAGCATCGCTTTTTACATTATTATAGATGGGAACCTTTTTGTGCCCGACCCGCTCTTTAAAATAATCCCAGTTCCATTTGCGGAACGCGGGCCAGTCATGCGAGAGTTTTTTTATGACCACCGGGATACCCGGCTCATAAAATTCTTTTCTAAAGACCTCCGGCTCAATGGTATCAAATACGGCGACCGGTTTTAATTGCATGGCAATTTTTGGTTTTTGCAAATGTAAACGGGGGTGAAAATACAAATTGCCGGGGATATGACAATTGACAAGCCCCTAACCCCCCAAAAGCAAAAAACGCCCCGGGGGGCGTTGCATCTTTAACGGGACCGTTATGATCCGGTGAGGGGAACTTCAGTATCTGAATGGAATGAGGCCTTTACGCGCCGCCCACTCAAATTAGCCTCCTGCGGCCATTATGCCGGTAACGAAAAGCGTCACGGCGGGTCTGGTTTTTCATCTGGTGCAACCTCATCCTTTCACGGGGTGAGATAAATCCGTCGCGCCCCGCATGACGCCGCGCTACCCGGTAGCGGATCAGGTCACTGCGAAGCTGGGCCTTTTCAGACCGCGTGATCGCTCCTTCGTTAAAGCCGGGTCCCGACCGGAACTTTCGGACTCCACCCTGGGCCGATGCCGCGGCGGCAATCAAAAAGAACAGGGAAGCAAAGAGTAAAAGCTTTTTCATATATAATTAAGTTTAATGGATCAACAGGGATAAGACAGGACAAGATCGCCGGGGTTTAATGCGGGGCCCGGAATTCGTTGAGGCGGTAAGGATGCCATATACAGGTGAGATTCAGAAAAGGCTTTCCTGTATAGAAATCAACCGGAAGCTTTTACGGTGATATTTACAGAGGCCATGCCGGGCGATGGCATCCCGGTGGGCCGGGGTGCCGTATCCTTTGTTATGGATCCAGTCGTAATGCGGGAATTCTTCATGCAACTGCTGCATGTGTTCATCCCGCCAGGTTTTAGCGAGGATGCTGGCGGCGGCAATGGAAGCATATAATTCATCACCCTTTACGATGCAGCGGTGGGGGATCCTATTGTATTTGCTGAATCGGTTGCCATCGACCAGGATCAGTCCGGGTTTGCTGGATAATTGTTCCAGCGCGAGGTGCATGGCTTTAAAGGAGGCTTTGAGGATATTCGTGGCGTCGATCCCCGTGTTTGATACGCTGGCCACGGCAAAGGCCAGCGCTTCTTTTTCAATAACGGCACGCAGTTCATTCCTGTCTTTTTCCGCCACTTGTTTGGAGTCGTTCAGCAGCGGATGTGAAAACCCTTTCGGTAATATCACGGCTGCGGCATACACGGGTCCTGCCAGGCAACCGCGTCCTGCTTCATCGCATCCGGCTTCGGTGAGCGCTTCCTGGAAAAAGGGTCTAAGCATCGCCTGCAATTTCATGAATTAAACGGAACAAAAATTATTTCCTGCCCGCCCCCGCGGTTAACTTTGCAACCCTATGGAGAATGCATTGAACCGGCGCTCTTCCAGACCCGTCGCCATCTGGCTGCTGGTGGGAGTGGGAATGATCATCGTGCAGATCCTGCTCGGCGGAATTACCCGGCTCACGGGTTCGGGCTTGTCCATTACCGAGTGGAACGTGGTAACCGGCGCGTTGCCGCCCCTCAACGAGCAGCAATGGCTTTCGGAATTTGATAAATACAGGCAGACCCCGCAGTACCACCTGCTCAATTTTGATTTTACGCTGAAGGATTTCAAGTTTATTTTTTTCTGGGAATGGTTTCACCGTTTCTGGGCCCGGCTGATCGGCGTGGTCTTCGCTGTACCGTTTATTATTTTCCTCATTCAAAGAAGATTCAGGCCTTCGATGGTGAAGCCGATGCTGATCCTTTTCCTGCTGGGAGCCCTGCAGGGGGCGATCGGGTGGATCATGGTGGCCAGCGGGCTGACCGGCGACGCCATTTATGTGGAGCCCGCCAAACTGGCCCTGCATTTCATCTTTGCCCTCGGCCTGTTATGTTATACTTTCTGGTTTGCCCTTGAACTGCTGGTACCGGCAGAAAAACGCGCGACCGCGCCGGCGGCAAAAAAATGGACGGTGGCGATCATCGGCGTGCTGCTGATTCAATTATTATATGGCGCCCTGATGGCCGGGTACAAGGCCGCCCCCGCCGCCCCCACCTGGCCCGATATTAACGGTGCGTTCATTCCCTCCGGCATGCGCGCGGGTCCCGGCGGATTTTTGAACCTCGTTGGTAACAAGATCACCATTCATTTTATACACCGCGGGATCGCTTACCTGTTGCTGGCGCTGATCATCGTGCTGACCATAAAATTATTTGCGGTCAGTGGTAATGCCCTTGTAAGAAAAACAAGGTGGTGGCCGATGGCGCTGGTATCGCTGCAGGTCTTACTCGGTATCCTCGCGGTGATGGCGGGAACCGGGATCGTCCCCGGGCAATGGGGCCGTTTTGAATGGATGGCGCAATTGCACCAACTCGGGGCCATGTTCCTCCTGCTTTCGCTGATATGGTTCCTTTACCTCTTAAGAAACAAAGCGACTGCATCGCCGGACACATCTTTCCTTTGATGCGGGAGCCAATAATCAGTATTTTTAGGCAACAACCATTTCCTCATTCATGAAAACGTGGCTGCGGGGATTCATTCATTCGTTTCCAATTCAACTGGTATTCCTGCATTTCAGGAAATACCAGGTGCTGCTGCTGTTCTGGTTCGTCCTGTTCAGCACGGTGGGTGGTAGCTTCATGAAAACATTCGGCGCCGATTCACTTTATCTCGCGCCCGAATACCTCGGCAATGTAAATTCCCTGAGCGCGGCCATCGTGGGCGCTTCCATCGGCATGTTCATCATGAGCTGGAATATTTCCAGTTTTATTTTATTCAGCAGGCATTTCCGGTTTCTTTCCGCCACCACCAATCCCTTCCTGAAATACTGTATCAACAATTCCGTTATCCCGATCCTGTTCCTGCTCTTTTATTTTTTCAGGGCCTACCGGTTTGCCCACAACAAGGAGCTGATCCCGACACCCGAGATCCTTTTCCTGTTCGGCGGATTCCTGATCGGGCTGATCTTCCTGCTCGCCATTTCCTTTATTTATTTTTTCAGGGCCGACCGCTCCATCCTGCGGCGGATGATGCCGGTGATCCGCGACCCGCGTTCCTATATCACCCACCTTAGCCCGGTTAAGGAAATTTATCATGACGCTCCCCTGATGAAAGTGGAATGGTATTTTGAATCGCCGATTCGGCTGCGCCGCGTTCGCGATGTGTCGCATTATACCGACGAATTCATCGAATCCATATTCAAGCGCCACCATTTTGCCGCCATTATCTCGGTCTTTGCCGCCTTTATTTTCCTGCTCATAATCGGGTTCTTTCTTGATCATACGCTGTTCCAGCTGCCAGCCGCCGCGAGCATAACCATTTTCTTTTCGATCCTGATCGGGGTGGCCGGCGCCATTACTTATTTCCTGCAAAGCTGGAGCGTGCCCTACCTGATCGGCGTGATCCTGCTGCTGAATATTTTTTACAAAATGGACTGGATCGATCCGCGCAATAAAGCCTATGGGCTGAATTACTGGAACAAGCACGAGCGTCCCGCTTATTCCCGGGAAGGACTGCTGGCGCTTTGTACGCCGGCAAACATCGAGGCCGACAAGCGGAACATGACGGGGATACTGGATAACTGGAAAAAAAAACAACCCGGCGACAAGCCCATACTGGTGATCATCAACACCAGCGGGGGCGGGCACCGCAGCGCCACTTTCACGATGCGTGTACTGCAATGCCTGGACAGCATGACCGCGGGCCATATCATGAACCGGACCTTCCTGATCAACGGCGCCTCGGGGGGCATGATCGGGGCCACTTATTTCCGGGAACTGTGCCGGCAACGCCAGCGTGATCCGTCCATCAACCCGCAGGACCCGAAATATATCGACGATATTGCGGGTGACCTGCTGAATCCCCTGTTTACTTCCTTTTTCGCACGGGACCTGATCTCGCCGTCGCAGAAATTTTCGGTTAATGGTTATCGTTATGTAAAAGACCGCGGTTACGCCTTCGAACAGAAGCTGAACCGCAATACGCGGGGATTCCTCGACAAACAGTTAAAAGACTACAGCGCCGATGAAAAGGCGGCCCGCATTCCCCTGGTATTTTTTAATTCGGTGGTGACGCGCGACGGCCGGAAAATGATCGTTTCCACCCAGCCCGTGCGGTTTATGATGCAAGCGGAACGCGACACCACCCGCATACCGGCCACCGATCCCGACGCGATCGATTTCGCTTCTTTCTTCGCCAAACAGGATCCTTTCAGCCTGCGCCTGCTCACCGCCCTGCGGATGAACGCCACTTTCCCGGTGGTGTTACCCAATGTATGGCTGCCCTCCAATCCCGTGATCGACGTGATGGACGCCGGCCTGCGTGATAACTACGGGGAAGAGACCACCCTGCGGTTTCTTTCCTCCTTTGACGACTGGATCAAACAAAATACAGGAGGGGTGCTGATCATCCAGATACGCGACCGTACGACCGGGGGCTGGGAAGCGCCCTATCTATCGGACAATATCAGCGATCATGCCACCAAGCCCTTTTTCCTGCTGCAGCATAACTGGTTTAAGATGATGGAATATTTCCAGAACGACATGCTCCATTATTACAGCACCTACAGCGGCAACGATATCTATAAGATCACTTTCCAGTACGCATCCGATAAAAAAGAAAACAAGGCGGCGCTTAATTTTCACCTCACGCGCCGGGAAGAAAAGGATATCGTCGCTTCCATCCGTTCATCCGTAAACAGGAAAAGTTTCCAGCAGGTGGTTGACCTGCTGAACCGGAAACGGGGAAGCGGTATGGAAATACGTGTTCCAAGACCGCCGCATCTCTGGTGAGCATTATATTATTTACACTGGCTGGATCAGCCGGAAACATTTTTTAGCGATACGGATATCGAGCGAAGCCGGTGTTTCGGCGGGTTCGCCGTCGATATGCAGGGGAGCCTGCGAGATGTTTTTTATGGAGAGGCGTTCCGCCTGGAAATAAATAACGGCTTTGTTCCGGTCGATGACCCCTTCGGGCTGTGGTTTATTCCGGCCGCTGAGCTGACGGAGCGTATGCAGTATCCAGCTCAGTTTATTGCGGCGGGTAACGATGACGATATCCAGCAAACCGTCGTGCAGGCTGGCTTTCGGGGCGATGGTAAAATTGTTCCCGAACTGGTTGCTGTTGGCGATGCTCACAAAAAAAGCATCGGTGGTAAAAGAAGTATGGTGAACCGTTATTTCAAATGTCCATGTTTTTGCCGAGAAGAAATTCCGGACCACCTGTTTGATATAGGTCGCCAGCCCCCGTTTGGGCTGCTGCGCGAAATCGTGCGCCACTTTTGCGTCAAATCCCATTCCGCAGAGCATGCAGGCAAAATGATCGTTGCCGTAAAATCCATCCGTGGGCAGGGCCTTTCCCCTGAATATATTGTCGAGCGCACGCGCCGGTTGCGCGGAAATCTTTGCCGCGTAAGCCAGCCCGTTGCCCGAACCGCAGGGGATGATCCCGAAATTTACATCGCAGTCAAGCAGGCTGCCGATGACCTGGCTGACGGTGCCGTCGCCGCCCGCGATCACTACATCGGTTATTTTTTCTTCCCGGATCATCGGCCTTAAAAATGAATAATCCCCGCTGGCCACGGATGGAAAGATGAGGAATCGGAAACCGGCCGCGCTGGTTTTTTGTTCAATGAATGGCTCCAGGTCCTTCCGTGTTCTGGTACCGGAAATGGGATTGATGATGTACAGGATGCTGCGCATGCCTCAGGGCAGTTTCAGTGTCGCTAAATGAATGATCCGCGAAGGGGCGGCCATCATGGGGTTGGGCGGGGAGATGACCATGTATATCATCATCTGTTTTTTCCCGGTGAATTTTTTCCGAAGCGTTGCTGTTAAGATCTTTAAGGTGGTCACGCTGTCTTTGGTCAGGATTACATTTCCCCCTTCATCGGTAAAACGCAGCGAGTGGATCCAGTTGCTGGGTTTTTCTTCCCGGTAGTTTACTTCCAGGTACCCGTTCTTTTTCCATTCGGAGCAGCGGATCGCTTTGCGGTTCACCGTTTCATCGGAAACATGACTGGTCAGCACCAGTTTGTTGTTCAGCAGCACCCGCCAGCTGTCCTGTGAACGGGCGAGGGGGGCCGCCAGCAAAATGCATAATACTGAAACGATTCCTTTCATACTGTAAAGGTATTAAATAATCATGCCATAAGGGGATGACGCGCGTCGCAGGATTACATACATTACCATCTTAACAAAGCGCTGGCCCAGGTAAAACCGCTTCCGAATGCGGCCAGGCAGACCAGGTCGCCCTCTTTTAACATGCCCTGCTGCCAGGCTTCGCAAAGCGCGATCGGCACGGACGCGGCTGTGGTATTGCCGTACTGCTGGATATTATTATAGACCTGGTCATCCCGCAGTCCCAGTTTCCTTTGCACAAACTGGCTGATCCGCAGGTTGGCCTGGTGGGGGATCAGTAACCGGAGATCCGTGCTTTGCAGTCCGTTTGCCCGCAGCGATTCCAGGATCACCTGCGGAAATTTTTCAACGGCCACTTTAAATACAGCGGGACCGTCCATATTGGGAAAGTTCTGCGCCTTGTCGATCATGGCATGGCTCATGAACATATCGCCGATCGGCGCGTCGTTGAAATCGGCCAGTTTTTGCCCGCCGCTCCAGTGATTGGCATGCGTGCCCGGGTTATACATGGCGAGGATCTCGGCATTGTTGCCGTCGCTGTGCAGGTGTGTACTGAGTATACCGCGCGCGGGATCTTCGGTGGGTTGCAGTACCACGGCGCCTGCGCCATCGCCGAAAATAACGGAGATATTTCTGCCCCTGGTGCTGAAATCGAGACCAAAGGAATGTTTTTCCGCCCCGACCACGAGAATGTTTTTATACATGCCGGAGCGGATAAACTGGTCGGCCACGCTCAGCGCGTACAGGAATCCCGAACACTGGTTGCGTACATCCAGGGCCCCGATCTCTTTCATCTGCAGGGCCCGTTGCAGCAGTACGCCGCAGCCGGGGAAATAATAATCGGGGGAAAGCGTAGCAAATACGATGAAGTCAATGTCCTGCGGAGTGGTGCCGGCCCTTTCGATCGCGATCCGGGCGGCCTCCACGCCCATGGTGGCCGTGGTTTCACCGGTGCGGTCGGCATAACGACGCTCCCTAATGCCGGTGCGTTCCTGTATCCACTCGTCGCTGGTGTCCATGTATTTCAGCAGGTCGTTATTGGTAACTATATTGGACGGGACATACATTCCGATACCGGCGATCCTTGATTGGGGCATGACAAGCAATTAAGAAAGTAAGATAGGGAAATGCGGGAAATGAAACAGTTTGCCGGCGCAACTATTTTCGGACGGGAAGATGGCCCGGCGCAGTTTTTGTAGGTATTGCACTACAGCGGGATGGCGGGACAATGACAACGGAATAAATAAAAACCCTATTTTCCACCGGCGTCAAACCATGTTATTTTTACAGGGCAGGCGGGTAAAAAAAGATTAAAGCAGGCCTTTGAAATACCCGGATCCGTTACCGTTTGAATAGTGGGTAGAAGATATTTCCTTATGAAAAACGATGTTCCTGCGTTTGTTTGTGAACAGTTTCAATGTCCGGTCGTCCCGTTCCTGAGAGCGGGACGATTCATTTCCGGGAGGTTATCACCGGCGCCGGTTTCCCGCAACCGCAGCACTTCCCGGGCGAATTTCTCACATTCATCTTCCACAGTCTGCAGGTCTTTCGATTTGATCCAGGATCCGATTACATGATCACCCGCATTGGGAACGGGCACCTGCCGCTTCAGGCTGTCGGGCGTGCCCAGCTGCCGGAACATCCTTTTCATGGCCGATACCTTTACGACGGGATCCTGGTGCTTTTCATCTTTATAATAATAAAGCAGCAGGGCGGGCTGCCTGATTTTCTTAAACGTGGATTCGCGCATGGTCGTTTCCAGCAATTCTTCCAGCTGCACCGCCGACTCCACCCGGTACCTGTTGTTCCAGTACCGCGCGTACAGCGCGGTGGTATCTTTCGAATGATTGTATTTTCCCTTCATGGTCTTCGCGATCTGCAATCCCCAGTGGTTATTAAGCAGCCAGGCCGCCGAATTATTGATGGCGATATTGGGAGAAAGCAGGATCAGCGCCGCGATATCGGGGTATTCGGAAGCCAGTTTCAGCGCCAGCGTACCGCCCGTTGAAGTGGACATCAGTATAACCTTGTCGCCTAACCGCTTTCCGATGGCATAGGCTTCCTGTGCGGAACGCCAGGCGCCCTCGGCTGTAAAATCCAGCAGGGGCTCGGTGGTATCGATACCGTGCGCATCCAGCCTGCTGAGGTAGAGGTTGCAACCGAATTTCTGGGCAAATTCCCAGTGCACGGGATCGCCTTCTTCCTGGCTGGCGGAAAAACCATGCAGGTAGACGACCGCATATTCGGTTTTTTGCTTCAGGGAATCATTGAACCAGAGTATCCGGGCTTCGTTATCGGGTTTCAGTTTATGCGCCGCTTCGCGGTTGCGGATGTACTGTTCGAGGGCCGGCGCCGTTTCAGGAATATCGGGCAGCTCTTTTGCATATTTCGGAGCACGGGGCATGGGCCCCAGGAAGTAAATGATAATAAAAATTAAAAGGATGACGCCTAGCCACTTAAGGAATTTCATGACATCCGTTTTCATAAATCTACATTAATTCCCTCTTTATTTATACATGGCCTTTATTTAACAGGTGATTCCCTTGCTGCCCCGGGTTAAATAGCGTACCTTCGCGGCTCTTTTGAAACAGCTTTTATTTGTGACAGACAGCCCCGGCTCATCGCTCACAGCTAATGGCTCAAAGCTTTCTCAATGAACATCCGAAACATAGCGATCATCGCCCACGTAGACCACGGTAAGACCACC
>CAYNSL010000009.1:16565-45245 GCA_964399755.1 uncultured Chitinophaga sp.
AATGAACATCCGAAACATAGCGATCATCGCCCACGTAGACCACGGTAAGACCACCCTGGTGGACAAGATCCTGCATGCCACCAAGGTAT
The DNA here is from genome assembly GCA_964399755.1 of uncultured Chitinophaga sp. Lineage (GTDB taxonomy): Bacteria > Bacteroidota > Bacteroidia > Chitinophagales > Chitinophagaceae > JJ008. The sequence continues at coordinate 16,655 of CAYNSL010000009.1, forward strand.
TCCGTGACAACCAGGAAACGGGTGACCTGATCATGGACAGCAATGAACTGGAAAGGGAACGCGGGATCACGATCTTTTCCAAAAACGCGGCGGTGGTCTACAACGACGTTAAGATAAACGTGATCGATACGCCCGGCCACGCCGACTTCGGCGGGGAAGTGGAAAGGGTATTGAAAATGGCCGATGGGGTGATCCTGCTGGTGGATGCTTTTGAAGGTCCCATGCCGCAGACCCGTTTCGTGCTGCAGAAAGCCCTGCACCTGAACCTGCACCCGATCGTGGTCATCAACAAAGTGGACAAACCCAACTGCCGTCCCGATGAAGTGCACGATGCCGTCTTTGAATTATTCTTCAGCCTCGACGCTACCGAGGAGCAACTGAATTTTCCCACGTTTTACGGTTCGGGAAAGAACGGCTGGTTCAATGATTCGCTCACACCCACCGACAATATCATTCCCCTGCTGGATGGCATCCTGAAATATGTGCCCGCTCCCAGCATAAGCGATGGCAATTTGCAGATGCAGATCACGTCGCTGGATTACTCTTCCTTTCTCGGCCGCATCGCGGTGGGGAAGGTGAGCCGCGGTTCGATCCGCGAAAACCAGCCTGTTTGCCTGATGCAGGCCGATGGCAGCATCAAAAAAACAAGGGTAAAGGAATTGTATGTGTTTGAAGGAATGGGCAAAAAGAAAGTAACCGAAGTGCTGGCCGGCGATCTCTGCGCCGTAGTAGGGATTGAAGATTTCAATATCGGCGATACCATTGCGGATTTTGAGAACCCCGAAGCGCTCCCGAATATCAGCGTGGACGAACCCACGATGAACATGCTGTTCTCCATCAATAATTCCCCTTTTTACGGGAAAGATGGAAAATTTGTGACATCACGGCACCTCCGCGACCGGCTGATGAAAGAAACGGAAAAGAACCTCGCCCTGCGGGTGGAAGACAGCAGTGAAGGCGACAGCTTCATGGTATACGGCCGGGGCATCCTGCACCTGGGCATCCTGATCGAAACCATGCGCCGCGAAGGATATGAATTAACGGTGGGCCAGCCCCAGGTGATCGTGAAAGAGATCAGCGGCGTGAAATGCGAGCCTTATGAGAATCTCGTGGTAGACGTGCCCCAGGAATTCGCTAGTAAGGTGATCGATCTCGTTACCCGCCGCAAAGGCGAACTGCATATCATGGAAACCAAGGGCGAAATGCAGCACCTGGAATTTGAGATTCCTTCACGCGGCCTGATCGGTCTCCGTACGCAATTACTGACCGCCACTACCGGCGAAGCCGTGATGGCGCACCGGTTCAATGATTATAAACCCTGGAAGGGTCCCATTCCCGGCCGGAACAACGGCGTGCTCATCGCCAAACAGCCGGGATCGGCCACCGGTTATTCCATCGATAAGCTGCAGGACAGGGGCACTTTCTTCATCGACCCGGGAGAAGAAGTGTACGCGGGCCAGATCGTGGCTGAAAACGTCAAACCCGGCGATCTCGTGGTCAATATCATCGAAGGAAAAAAACTAACCAATATGCGCGCCAGCGGCAGCGACGCGGCGACCAATATCGCCCCCAAAACGCAGATGACGCTGGAAGAATGCATGGAATATATCCAGCAGGATGAATGCATAGAAGTAACGCCGAATTTCACCCGGATGCGGAAAGTGATCCTGAACGAGGATGAAAGAAAGAAAGTGCAGAAAAAGATGGAAGCCGAGGCGGTGTAACCCTTTTTTAACCCGTATTGTATAGCAACAGCAAATACCCCAGGTGTTTGCTGTTTGTTTTTACATTTGTACGCATGGCGGATCCGGTAAAAGATATCAACGCGGTTTTGCAGCAGTACTTCGACAAAGTGCTGGTGCTGACCGTTCCCCGTTTTACGGACCGGCAGGAACGTATCAAACAACGGCTGCAGGGAATCGGATTTGAATTTTTTTACGGTGTCGACAAGAACGATCTGACAGACGAGTTGATACGGGAACAGTACAACTACGATAAAAAAAATTCCCTTGCCATCAGCCAGCAGTTCAAGGCCCTGAACAGCGGAGAGATCGCCTGCGCGCTTTCGCACCGGAATATTTACAAAGCCATCGCCGATCATCAATGGAAACGCGTCCTTATTCTGGAAGACGATATCATCCCGGAATGGAACAAACTGCCCGATCTTTTTACTGCAGTAAAAGAACTGCCCCATGACTGGGAGTTGTTTTACCTGGGGTATCTCAAAAATGAAAAAGCTACGCTTGCGCGACGACTGAAACAATACTGGTATATCATACAGGCAGGCCTGGGACTGACCCGGATGCCGGCAGCGATGATAAAAAACCGCCTGCCCCGGCCTTTTAGCGCATGTTTATTTAAAGCCGGGTTTCATGATTGCACGCATGCTTACGCGGTGAGCCATGCAGGCGCTCTAAAACTGTTGCAGGCGCAAACGCCCGTGCAGTACCGGGCCGACAATCTACTCTCGGCCCTGGTGCTGAAAAAGCAGATCAGCGCCTTTATCAGCAAGCGCCAGTTGTTCAGCCAGGAAATTTTTGTACAAAGTGATACGGAATCCTATGTGCGGGAGAAACAAAAACTCTCCGTACGATGATTCCCAATATCTTTCATTTTGTATTTGGGATGGCGCCCGATTTCGGCGGCAAGCCTTTTTCACTGGCGCATTATTTATCTGTGAAGTCGGCCGTTACCCTCAATAAACCCGCCGCCGCCTATTTTCATTATCAATACGAACCCGAAGGCCCCTGGTGGGAACAAGCGAAACCCCTGCTTGCACTGAATCAAATAAAAGCGCCGGAGCAGTTCATGGGCCGGGCGATCCGCCATGTGGCGCATAAGGCCGACGTGGTACGCCTGCAGGTTTTGAAAGAAACCGGGGGTATCTACCTCGATCTCGATACCATCAGTGTAAAACCACTGGAGGATTTGCGCGACAACCGTTTTGTGATCGGTCGTGAACTGAAACCGGTTTACCGGCCCCGGAATGCCAGGCAGCGGATCAAATACAATATTAAAAAATGGCTAACGGGCAAGGCAGTCACCGCATCCTCAACGGGTTTGTGCAACGCGGTGCTGCTGGCGGAAAAAGGCAGTGAATTTGCGGAACGCTGGCTTGATGAATATAAAAGCTTCCGTTCGGGGGGGCGCGACAAGTACTGGAATGAACATTCGGTGCTGGTGCCGGAACGGCTGGCGGCGGCTCATCCCGCACTCGTTACCACCCTGGGCCCCTATGCTTTTCACTATCCTTTGTATGACGAAGCGGGTCTGAAAGCCATGTTTGAGGAATCGCAGGATTTTCCGGAGGCCTGGCTGCATCACCTGTGGGAATCTTTTTCGTGGGACAAATATTTATCCAAACTCAGTATCGAAAAAATAAAAACGGAAGACAGCACCTATAACAGGATCGCGCGCCGGTTTTTATAACACAACACATGAAAGCAGGATTTGCCGCCAGATGGAGCCCGCTTGACAAACGTTCCTGGTCAGGAACCCCTCATTATTCCTATGAGCAGATCCGCCGCTATTACGATACGGAGATCTTTACGTATCAATGGCCCTGGTGGCTGCGGGAATGGCTGACGGCACAGAAAAGCCTGAATAAAAGAATTTTTAAAAAACATACCGCCGTCGAATTTTGCAGGGCTTACGCTAAATATTTCAGCCGTCAACTGGAGAAAGACCTTCAGAAAAGACCGGTTGACATTTTATTCGTATCCGGATCGGCCCAGCTTGCCGCCTATTTGAAAACGGATATCCCGATTATTTACGCCACCGACGCCACTTTTCAGCAGCTCCAGGGTTATTATCCTTATTTCAGCAACCTGGCCGGCTATAATATCCGGCAGGGGATCGCGCTGGATAAAAAAACTTTTATGCGGGCGGAACATTGTATGCTGGCTTCCGATTGGTGCCGTCGTTCCGCTATTGAGGATTACGGAATCAGTGAACACAGGATTACCGTAACGCCGCTGGGCGCCAACCTTGACCGCATCCCGCAACGGGATGAGCTTAATTTAAAGGCCGGTTCTTCCTGCCGTTTATTGTTCCTCGCCGTGGAGTGGGAACGCAAGGGCGGCGCTATCGCGCTCGACAGTTTCCGTTTATTGAAAGAAAGGGGAGTGGATGTAAGCCTTCACATCATCGGTTGCGTGCCGCCTGTTGATACCAGCGCCGAAAAAAATATAACGGTGATCCCATTCCTGGATAAGAATAAACAGGAAGACATGCTGCAATTGCACCGGGTTTTCCTCGAAACCGATTTCCTGCTCCTGCCCACACGCGCCGAATGTGCGGGGATCGTTTTCAGTGAAGCCGCCGCCTACGGGATTCCTTCCATCAGCACGGATACGGGAGGTGTGACCACCTATGTAAGAAATGGGGTGAACGGCTTTACCCTGCCACCGGACGCTTCCGCGATGGACTATGCCCGGCAGATAGAAAATATTGTAAAGGATAAACCCTTGCTGGAGAAACTAAAACGAAGCAGCCGCGACTTATTCGAGCAGGAACTTAGCTGGGATCAATGGGGGCGCGACTTCGCCGGTATTGCCCGAAATATTCTTGAACAAAGAAATGCCCGGAAATAAATCCGGCTTAACTTTGCGAAAATTTCATGGCATGAAAAAGCGGGTGCTGGTATTCGTGTTGGTCGCCTTCCTTACCGGGGCTTCACTGGATGCGGAAGCCCAATGTTCGATCTGCACCCGCACCGCGCAGCAGCTGGGAGAAAAACCGGCGAAAGGCATGAACGGCGGCATTCTATACCTTGCTTTCACCCCTTTCCTGATCGTGGGTGTTGTGGCCTACCGTTTCTGGAAAAACAATAAGTCGTCTGCGGGTTACTGACCGGGCGTAACTTTTTTATGGCTCTGGTCGCAGAAGGGCGGCGTTTTTGTCTGCTTGCACTGGCAGAACCAGATCTCTTCCGCTTTTTCAAACATTACTTTGACGCTCCGGAACGGCATTCCCTCGATCTTTTTATGGTTGCTGTCGCAGAACGGGGATTTTTCGGTTAGCCCGCAGCTGCACCAGGAATAAACCTTTCCGGGTTCCACCATCACGCCGGCGGGTTCGCAATAAGCGATACGGGGCAATCCTTCATTGGGTATAATGTCCATGCAAATTATTTATCGGCTATAAATTTATAAAGATTGAAATTTCCTTTCGGGTATATCGTTTCGATTTCTTTTTTCAACGCGGCCTTGTCGATGCCTTTCATTCTTTTCTGTTCGATCAGGTAATAGGCTTTTTCTGCCAGCAGCCAGAAAGTACGATCCGATAAATGCGCTTTCTGCAACTGGCGGAGCAGGATATCGAGCAGTTCACGGATACCTTGTTTTTCGGTAGCTACGGTTTTTACTACCGGCACGTCCTGGTAATGCTTACTAAAGGTTGGCGCCAGCATCTGCCGCAGGTTCTTTACAAAAAGATCGGCATCGGGCCGGTCGCTTTTATTGACCACGAATACATCGGCGATTTCCATCAGGCCCGCTTTCATGGTCTGCACTTCATCGCCCGCTTCGGGAACCACCACTACCACGGTGGCATCGGCCAGTCCCGCGATCTCAATTTCACTCTGCCCGACTCCCACTGTTTCCACAATGATATGATCAAACTTAAAAGCCCGGAGCAGGTCGGTGATCTCGATGATCTTCGGGTGTAATCCACCCATCGATCCCCTTGTGGCCAGGGAACGGATAAAGACATTGGGATGCGTGTACCAGTCACTCATGCGGATCCGGTCGCCCAGTACGGCACCGAGGTTGAAAGGAGAGGAAGGGTCAACGCAAAGCACGGCCACTTTTTTGCCCCCGTTTGCCAGTAAGCCGATGAGGCCGTCTACCAGCGTGCTTTTACCCGCGCCGGGCGGTCCCGTGATGCCGATGATCCGGGCTGTAGCGGGTGGCAATGCCTGCAGCAGCGATTCATAACCTTCCTGTTCGTTTTCCACCAAAGAAATGCTGCGCGCCAGCGCCTTGATATCGCCCTGCTGCATCCCGTTGAGTAATTCCTGCCAGTTCATGAATATGTTTGCCCGCTTGATTACGGAGCAACTTACACATTTATTCAGCACCCTGTATCTTGCAGCTGCCAAAATTCGGGGATCGCTTATGCAGGACCGGAGGACCCATATTCTTTTTTATTCGCTGATGGCCATGCCGGTCTTCCTGTTTTTTTCCAGGGGATTACTGTCCGCGGCCCTGATCTTATTCACGGCGCTTTCATTTGCGCACCGCGATATACCGGCGCAATGGCGCCGCTTCCTGCAAACGCCTTTATTATGGGGCATGAGCCTGCTCCTGCTGGTGCCCCTGTTCAGCGGTTTGTGGAGCGCGGATAAGACGCAATGGTGGAACAATGTGCAGGTAAAACTGCCCCTCCTCTTCCTGCCGCTGGCTTTTGCGGGTCCGCTTGAATTTACCCGGAACCAATGGCGTTTGCTGGCCGGCATTTTTATCCTGCTGGTTACTGCGGGTGCGGCCTGGAGTTTTTTTCAGTACGGCAGCGATCCGGATACAGTTAATGAAGGATACCTGCGCGCCAAAAGCCTTATCACTCCCTTGTCGGATGATCATGTTCGTTTCAGCTGGATGGTAAGCATCGCCGTTCTTTTATCGGGATGGATGGGATGGATGTACAGAAAAGAGAACCGGGTATTGCCGGCACTTTGTTTTTTGATCGCAGCCCTGCTGATCCTCTACCTGCACCTGCTGGCGGCGCGCACCGGTTTGATTTCACTGTATGGCATGCTGTTGTTTTTTTCCGTCTGGCTGATCCTGAAAATGAAAAAGACCTATGGCTTTTTACTGATCCTGTTCCTGGCGGCGCTTCCGGTTATCGCCTGGTTAACCCTTCCCACTTTTCAGAACCGGGTGCGGTATTTCCGGTATGACCTTGGTTATTTTAAAAACGCAGAGTACCTGCCGGGGGCCAATGACGCGGTACGGGTGATTTCCCTGAAAGCGGGATGGAACCTGTTACGTGAAAATCCTGTTGCCGGGGTGGGTTTCGGGGATTTGCTGACCGAAACAAAAAAATGGTATGAAACTAAATATCCCGGTATGCTGGAACGCGACAAGATATTTCCCTCCAGTGAATGGCTGCTCTACGGGGCGGGGGCGGGTATACCCGGTATCTGCCTGTTCGCGTTGTCGATGTGCCTCCCCTTTTTTACAAGGACCCGGCAACGTCTTTGCTGGTACCTGGTAAACGGCACCGCGGCCCTCAGCCTGCTTGCCGATATCGGGCTGGAAGTGCAATTCGGGGTATTTCTTTATTCCTTTATTGTTTTATGGTGCTGGAAATGGTGGACACATGAAAAGGGTTAATCTTTGCAGCAACCATGCAACCGCTTTCGGTCGTTATCATCTGTAAAAATGAATCGGATGTCATCGCGCGCTCCCTGCAAAGCCTGCAGGGGCTGACGGATGATGTCGTGGTATACGACAACGGCAGCACCGACGGCACCCAGGAACTGGTTCGTTCATTCCCTGTGCGGTTGTTTGAAGGAAACTGGGAAGGATTTGGCAAAACAAAAGCAAAAGCCGTCGCGCTGGCGAAATACGACTGGATACTGGGACTGGATGCCGATGAAGCGATTGACGAGGAATTGAAACAGGTTTTATTGAATTGGGTGCCGGACAATGACCGGACTGTTTATTCATTTGCCTACAGGAATTTTTTGGGCGAGAGACATCTTCGTTTCGGTGAATGGGGGCGCGACCGGCATATCCGCCTGTTCAACCGCCGGCAGGTGCACTGGGATGATGCGCCGGTGCATGAAAACCTGGTGATGCCGCCCGGTACGGCGGTGAAGAAACTGAAGGGGCATATCCTGCACCGTACCATGCGCGACCTGCAGGATTACCGGCATAAAATGGTGAAGTACGCGATGCTGGGCGCGCAAAAATATTTTGAACAGGGAAAAAAAGCCAGCTGGTACAAACTGCATTTGTCGCCGGGCTTTAATTTTTTCCGGCATTATATTTTAGAAGGAGGATTTCTCGACGGACGGCCCGGTTACCAGAGCGCAAGGATGACGGCCTGGTATACCTACCTGAAATATGCGAAACTGAAAGACCTGTGGCGGCAAAATCCGAAATGAGGGGGCTGACCCGGCACCGGCAACTTGCATTGAATCCGATATTCTCTAACTTAGATTTTTATATTCCCGGTTGACTAATTTCATTCCCATATTTCCCCTCGGCATCGTCGTATACCCCGGCGAACAGCTGAACCTGCATATTTTCGAACCGCGGTACAAGCAACTGATAAAGGAATGCGATGCCGCGAAGAAACCGTTTGGCATTCCCACGGTACTGGAGAATAAAGTGCAGGATTACGGGTCGCTGGTCGAGATCACCGAAATCGCGGCCCTGCACGACAACGGTGAAATGGATATCCGTACCCGGGGTCTTCGTATCTTCCGGATCCTTGAAGTGATCAGGGATGTGCCCGACAAACTGTACAGCGGCGCGATCGTGAATTACCCCGAGACATGGGAACAGGGCAACCCGGACCTCATGCGCAAAGTAATGAATAGTATCCGCGACCTGCACCTGTTACTGAAAGTGAGCAAGGATTTTAAAAAAGAAGACAGCGAGCTGCGCGCCTATGACGTGGCGCATCATATCGGCATGTCGCTGGAAGAAGAATATGAATTGCTGGGCTTGCTCGACGAGCGGCAGCGCCAGGAATACCTGAAGCGCTACCTGGCCAAAGTGATCCCCATGGTGGCGGGGATGGAGCAATTGAAAGAGAAAATAAAACTGAACGGCCACTTTAAAAACCTGGGCGGGTTCAATTTCGGTACCTGAACTTCAACATCTGTCATTCATGCTGGTAACCCTTTGTTTTGATTTCGGCAATACGCGAAAAAAAGTGGCGGTCTTTCATGATGCCGAACTGAAAGAGGCGATCACGCTGGCGGATGATTCGACCGAAACGATCACCGGCCTGATCAACCGGTTCCAGCCTAAAAAATCAATTCTGTCATCCGTAATCGACCACAACCCGCAAGTGGAAGAAGCGTTGAAATCATCTACAAAGTATCATAGGCTCAGTCACCTGACCAAAGTGGCGTTTACCACACCGGTGGGTAAACCCGAGACGATCGGCGCAGACCGGCTTGCCCTCTCTGCTGCCGCTGTTCATTATTACCCGACGCAAAATAATTTCGTGATCGGGCTGGGCACCTGTGTCACGTATAATTTTATCAATAAATACCATGAATTCGTGGGCGGCGGTATTTCACCGGGACTGGAAATGCGGCTCAAATCCCTGAATTACTACACGGCCCGGTTACCATTGGTGAAGGCAGACAGCAATGTGCCACTGATCGGGTATGATACCGACACCAATATCCTCTCCGGTGTGGTGCTGGGGATGGCAAAAGAGATCGATGGCTTTATTGATGCTTACCGGGAACGGTTCCGGAACTTTAACGTCCTCTTAACCGGGGGTGATATGGCGTATTTGGCTTCCCACCTTAAAAACAAGATATTTGCAGACCCCGATTTAATCTTTAAAGGTCTGTATGCAATCAGTGAAGTCAATAATCCCTAAGAAAATCAAGACGTTACACTGCTTTTACTTAACGATTTTGGTTTTGTTTTCCGGCCTGTTCCAGCCCGTTTCCGGGCAGGATAATTCGCCGTATTCCCGTTACGGGATCGGCGACCTCGTGCCCCCGACTTCGGTCAGCAGCCGGACCATGGGCGGTCTTTCCGCGGCTTATTCGGATTATCTGACCATCAATTTTAATAACCCGGCTTCTTTTTCAAATTTCCAGACCGGCCCGCAGGGTAAAACCAACAAGATCTCTTCGGGCAGGACCATCTTTGACGTGGGCCTGAATTTTGAGAACAGGACATTACAGGAATCCAATCCCGACCGGAAGTTTACAGCTAACAACGCGCTGTTCTCCTATATTCAGATCGGCGTTCCCCTCCGCAGGAACTGGGGCCTGAGTTTTGGATTGCGCCCGATTTCAAGGATCAGTTATAAGATATTCCAGAATGAAAGGCTGAAAGATCCCATCACGGGTTTGCCAATCGACAGTTCGTCCACGCGCTATGAAGGGGATGGCGGTTCTTACCTCGCCTCCGTGGGCACGGGTTTAAGCGTATTCCGTAAGAGCCGGGGTAAACTGACCGAAGAAAACCTGAGTGTCGGTTTGAATATCGGGTACCTCTTCGGTAAAAAAGATTACGCCAGCCGCCGCAGCCTGATCAATGATACGGTGGAATATTTCCAGGCCAATTACCAGACCAAGACCGGATTCGGTAGTGTTTATTTTAATGCGGGACTGCAATACCGCCTGCCGCTCACCAATACCATGATTTTTTCCGCCGGAGCGTATGGAAGCTGGAGCCAGAAAATAACGGCACACCAGGACCAGATACGCGAAACTTTTTTGTACGACGCGAATTTCGGCGATGTGCGTCTCGACAGCGTATCCGATATCAAAAACCTGAAAGGAAAGATCGTCCTGCCTGCTTCCTATACGGTGGGCGCGGTTTTACAAAAGATTGCGGCCAACCCGAAAGAAGGAGGCTGGCTGGTTGGGTTTGATTTCATGATGCAAAACTGGGAAAAGTACAGGATTTACGGCCAGGTCGATTCGTTGCGTAACAAGTGGGAACTGCGGCTCGGGACGCAACTCAACCCCGTACCCAAGCGGAATTATTTCAGCAAGATCGCTTACCGGGCCGGGCTCTTTATCGGTCCCGATTATATCAAAGTGCAGCAAAAGCTCCCGCAGTTCGGGCTCACGTTCGGAATGGGACTCCCCATCGGCAATTACAACCGGCTTAGTCCCTACCAGGCTTCGATCATCAACCTTTCCTTCGAGTATATCAAAAGGGGAAATAGTGATAATTTGCTGCGGGAAAATTTATTCCGGATTTCCGTTGGCTTCTCGCTGAGCGATTTCTGGTTTATCAAGCAGAAATATGATTAATCATCCTCTTCATAAAAACATATTATTTGCAGCAGCCTTTGTTTCGGGCTGCTGTTTTCTTTGGAGCTGCGAGAATGACGCCAAAAAAGTAAAGGAGTGGACGGAAAAAGTGGTGATGAAGGAAGAAGCGGTGGGGGTGGACAGTTACCTGAGCCAGCAGGGAAAAATAAAAGCCCGGCTGCAGGCGCCGCTGATGTGGCGGGTGGCAGCCGATACCATCTACGTAGAGTTCCCGAAAAGCCTGCACGTGGATTTTTACAATGACACGGCGGGTATCGAAACCAGGCTGGACAGCCGCTACGGGAAATATTTTGAAAGCCTGAACAAAGTTTACCTGCGCGACAGCGTGGTGGTGATCACCGTTAAAGGTGATACGCTGAAAAGCCCCGATCTCTGGTGGGACCAGAATGCACGTTTGTTCTATACCGATAAATATGCCATTTACCATGGTACCGGTAAAAGTATTTATGGCGGCAGGGGACTGGTGGCCACGCAGGACCTGACCAGTGTGATCTTCAACGATCCCACGGGAACCGTGCAGGTTTCCGAAAACGGATTCCCCAAATAAACTTTTCCGTTAATTAGCTGTTCTCCTATCTTTAGGAGGCTTGCCAGTTCCGCGAGCCCGACGATACATTAAAAACGATAAACTTGTCATGGAATACCGCCGAATGGGAAAAACCGGTTTGCAGCTAAGCGCCTTGTCATTTGGCAGCTGGGTCAGTTTTCACAAACAAATAGACGACAGCGTGGCCGACGAACTGATGGGAATTGCCTACGACCGGGGCGTCAACTTTTTTGATAACGCCGAAGTATATGCGTTGGGTGAAAGCGAAAAAATGATGGGACGCGTACTGCAAAAAAAGAAATGGGACCGTACTTCCTATGTGCTTTCTTCCAAAGCTTTCTGGGGATGGCGGGGCAAGGAAAATAAACCCAACCAGTCGGGCCTGAGCCGGAAGCACCTGGTAGAAGCCTGCCACGAAGCCCTCGGACGGCTGCAGGCAGATTACCTCGATCTTTTTTTCTGTCACCGTCCCGATAAAGGAACCCCGATCGAAGAAACAGTTTGGACCATGCACAACCTGGTGCAGCAGGGAAAGATTTTATACTGGGGCACGAGTGAATGGAGCGGCGTGGAGATCATGGAAGCCCACCGGGTGGCGCATCAGTACGGCCTGATCGGCCCGGTGATGGAGCAGCCGCAGTATAACCTGTTCGAGCGGAATAAAATGGAAAATGAATTCCTGATGATCTTCCGCACGGTGGGAATGGGCACCACCACCTGGAGTCCCCTGGCTTCGGGTTTGCTGAGCGGCAAATACAACGAGGGGATACCGGAGGGAAGCCGGTTCGGGTTAAAAGGGTTCGACTGGCTGAAAGACCGCTGGCTGCAGGAGGGATATCTGAATAAAGTAAAACAACTGGCCCTGCTGGCGAAAGAAATGGGCGTAACGCTCGCGCAGCTTTCCATCGCCTGGTGCGCGCATAACGAACATGTATCGACCGTGATCCTGGGCGCCACGAATAAACAGCAATTACTGGAAAACCTGGGGTCCCTGGAACTGCTTCCCAAACTGACACCTGAACTGATGGAAAGGATCGAAGGGATTGTACAGACAAAGCCGGTATTGCCGGAGCATTAAAAAGGGAGTGTTTCAATAGATGGCTCGCTACGTTTGCATTAACGTATGCGTTACTGTTGAAACACCCGCCTTTTTGGGTTGGGCCGGTTAGGGTAATGAGCTTATCAGGGTACGGCACAACTGGTTTTTCCGGGATATGGGATCCAGAAACGGGTTACAGGCAGATTTCGCAAATAGCCTGCCATGTCATTTAAAACCGGAGCCGCTCCGTAAAAGCGGTGATGGATTAAAGTAATCCTACTTAGCGGAGTAAGTATAACAACGAATTCAATCGAATCCTTCATTAAAATAAATTATTATGTCGTTTGCCGGTAAAACCGCGCTGATAACCGGGGCCACCCGGGGGATCGGGAAAGCCATCGCCCTCCGTCTTGCTGCCGACGGGGCACAGATCGTTATTGCTGCCAAGAGCACCGAGGAAAACCCCAAACTGGGGGGAACCATCTATTCCGCCGCCGCCGAGATTGAAGCGGCCGGGGGAAAAGCGCTGGCCGTTCCCTGCGATATCCGGTTCGAGGACCAGGTGCAGAACGTAGTGAACAGGGCCGCGGAAAGATTCGGGGGCATCGATATCCTGGTGAACAACGCGTCGGCGATCACGCTGACCAGTACCGAACAAACTGAGACCAAGCGGTTCGACCTGATGCAGTCGATCAATGTGCGCGGAACTTTTCTTGTAACGAAAGCCTGCATCCCCCATTTGAAAAAATCAGCCAACGCGCATATCCTCACTTTATCGCCGCCTGTGAATCTGGATCCCAAATGGTTTGAAAAACACGTGGCCTATACCATCACCAAGTACAGTATGAGTATGATGACGATCGGATGGGCGCGGGAACTGAAGAAAGACCGCATCGCTGCGAACGCGCTCTGGCCCCGCACCACGATCGATACGGCCGCGGTGCGTAACCTGCTGGGCGGGGAAATGCTGGCGAAAATGAGCCGCACGCCGGCCATCCTGGCCGATGCTGCCTACGCGATCCTTCGCCGTTCTGCTGCGGAATGCACCGGCAATTTGTATATAGATGAGCAGGTGCTGGCCGAAGAAGGCGTGACTGATTTGGAAAAATATTCAGTGGTGCCGGGCGCGAAACTTTACACCGACCTGTTTGTATAACGGTAACCAGTAAACGAAAATTATCCGCCGGCGTTTCCGGTTTCGCTCAATCCCTGTTCCGGGCGCATCTGCGGGAACAGGAGCACGTCCTGGATGGAGGCGTTATTGGTGAGCAGCATGCAGAGCCGGTCGATGCCGATCCCGATACCCGAAGTGGGGGGCATGCCGTATTCGAGGGCGCGGAGAAAATCGTAATCGATGAACATGGCTTCATCATCGCCCCTTTCCATCAGCCTGGCCTGTTCCTCAAACCGTTCACGCTGGTCGATCGGGTCGTTCAGTTCGCTGTAGGCATTGGCGATTTCCTTTCCGTTGATCATCAGTTCAAATCTTTCCACCAGCCCGCGTTTGTCGCGGTGCTTCTTGGTCAGCGGGCTCATCTCTACCGGGTAATCGATGATAAACGTGGGCTGCACAAAATTTTTCTCGCATTTCTCGCCGAAGATGGCGTCGATCAGTTTACCCTTGCCCATGCTTTTGTCGGCATGGATATGTAACTGCCGGCACACAGAACGGAGCTGCTCTTCGTTCATCCGGCTGATATCAATCCCCGCGTATTCCTGTATGGCATCGAAAATGCTGATCCTTCGGAACGGCGCCTTGAAGGAGATCTTTTGATCACCCAGGGTCACCTCCGTCGTGCCGCAAACATCCATCGCCGCTTTTTCGAGCAGCTGCTCCGTGGTTTCCATCATCCAGAAATAATCCTTATAGGCCGTATAGAATTCAAGGATCGTGAATTCGGGGTTATGCGTACGGTCCATGCCCTCGTTGCGGAAATTGCGGCTGAATTCATAAACCCAGTCGAAACCGCCGACGATCAGGCGCTTTAAATAGAGTTCGTTGGCGATGCGCAGGTACAAAGGGATGTCGAGCGCATTGTGGTGCGTCACAAATGGCCTTGCCGCCGCGCCCCCGGGAATACTTTGCAGTACGGGCGTATCCACTTCCAGCGCGCCGTGACCATTCAGGAAATCGCGGATGGAATTGACCAGTTTTGTCCGCCGGATAAAAGTTTCCTTTACCGCCGGGTTGATGATCAGGTCGGCATAACGCTGCCGGTATTTGAATTCGGGATCGGTCACGGCATCGAAGGTTTGTCCCTCGGCCTCCTTTACCACGGGCAGGGGACGAAGTGATTTGCAAAGCAGGGTCAGCTCTTTTACATGCAGTGAAATTTCACCGGTTTTCGTGGTAAACACAAATCCTTTTACCCCGATGATATCCCCGATGTCGATCAGTTTTTTCCAGACAATATCATAAAGCGTCTTGTCTTCTCCCGGGCAGATATCATCCCGGCGGATATACAGCTGGATCCGGCCATGGGCATCCTGGATCACGCAGAAATTCGCCTTACCCATATCGCGGACGCTCATGATCCGGCCGGCCAGGCAGATTTCAGAAAACTGTTCTTTCCTGTCTTCTGCATACTGCTGTTTAATGGATTCGGAATTACTGTTCACCGGGAATAGGGGGGCCGGGTAAGGTTCGATGCCCATCATGATCAGCTCGGCGAGTTTTTCGCGGCGTAGTTGTTCCTGTTCGGAGAGGTGTTGGGTGCTCATGTATTAATTGGATCCTTTCGGGAGGCAAAGGTACTGGTTCGGGTTATAGGATGCAAAGCAAAACCCCCGGTGACCGGGGGTTTGGAATTCGTCAATATGGTGTATCGTATTCCTCCGGTCTATTTTTTTACCGGGTTCTTAAAAATATAACCGATCCGGAAACTGAAACAGCCGTTGCGGAGTACATCGTCATTGCTGGCGGGTACAGGAATCAGGTTGCGGAGACCGAATGTGTAATTGATCGTAGCGATGATCCCGTTTCTAAACCGGATACCCATGAGCCCGTTGGCGCCGAAATCAACACCCCGGTAATCATTGGCATTGGTCTTGCCAAAGGAAATGCTGGTGGCGGTTTTTGCGTCATCGGTAATCGCAACTTTCTTCGAAGGCAGGGGTAATCCCAGCGTGGGGCCCAGTCCGAAATAGAGGCGTGCTTTTCCCTTGCCTTTTGTATAATGAATAAAATTGGCCTGTAATTCTGCGTAACGAAGCGCAACCGCGTTTTTCAGGTTTGCCGATTTGCTGCTGAAATCACCTTTCTGCACGTAATGCAGACCTGGCTGGAAGCTGAAATTGCTTTTACGGATCGGGGCATCCACGAGCATACCGAGTGTAAACCCGCCCCGCACATCACCGCGGGTATCGTTACCGCCGATATGGCCATAAATATTGCTGGAGGTTACACCACCCGCAATACCCACTTCTGTTTTTTGGGAAAATCCCCTGGTTTGCAGCAGGCAAAAGGCTGCCAGGAAAAGGATCGCTACTTTTTTCATATCAGTTAATTTGGTTCGCCTACTCGTATCGCTTTTCGGCTAAAGCGCCCTACTCTCTCTCGGGATTTTCGGGTTCTCCCTTTTCATAGTTCCGGCTTAAAACCGGGCTCTAAAATAGTCTTTTTGTGTTTACCGGGAGTGACGGTTCTAAGATAAATATATTTTGTTTTGGTTGTATTTCCGGCCCCTTACCACCCCCCGGGACGGGTTTTCCGCCCATTCCGGCAAAGGTACTGGTTGCGGGGATAAGTACAAATAAGCAACCCCGGTCTCTCGGACCGGGGTTGCCTGTTTCCGCAGCGGCAGCAGGTTATTTTACCCTGGCTTTGGCCAGTTCCTGCAGCAGGAAATCAAATTTGGAACGGCTGTACCGGTCAAAGGCCCCCTTTTCCTTAAATTTTACCAGGGCCTGCACATCAGGCTTGCCTTCATATTTTTTCAGGTTATGATAATAACCTTCCGTAACCAGGAACAGGGAGCTTTCTTCCGCCCGGCCTGGTTCCGGCATCCCGTAAACGAGATCGAGATAGTCGTCACCCGACAGTTGCACATAATTTTTATCTTTTTGCAGGAGCCCCGCTTTTACGTCCTGCCCGTTACGCGTGCGTGCTTCCGCCGGCTGCAACTGTACGGCATGTGTTTCCACATCCGGTGAAAAGTCCATGGCTGCGCGGTCGAGGTCCCAGAATTTATAAGCGCTTTCAATGCGGATCTTCACTTCATGTCCGCGTAATCCCTCCAGGTCTATTTCCATGATCATATCGCGGCTGGCCGTATTGCCGGTCAGCGCGAAATGATCGATGTATTTCCAGCCCTTCTCCGTTTCGAGGTATACTTTCATCGGGAGACCCTGGTCAACCAGCCATTGCTGCGCGTTGGCCGAACCGGCTTCTTCCTGCTGGCGGCGCCATTTTTCATAGCCTTCGCCAAACAGGGCCGCGAATTCGCGGTAGAGATAGCCCGACCAGTTTGAATTACCGCCATGCACCAGCAACTTTCCCTTTTGCGAACCGGCCGGCCTGTCAAATTGCAGCGTCACTTCGCTGAACCCGCCGGGATTGGCCTGCCCGGTAAAGGAATAATATTGTTCATCGGTAAATTTCAGGGCCTGCGTCACGTTTGTTTCCTCGTCATATACTGCGCGCCGGGCCGCAACAGGATTTTTATACGAATGGATCTTTCCGTTCCGGTCGGCCAGCAACCGAACATCCGCGGGATGTTTCACCCAAAGCAGGGACGACTGGTTGATGAACTGCTCTTCTTCTTTCGCATTGGCGATCCTTAACCGGTAGGTATTGTCAACCGGTTGAATTCCGTCCAGCGGAAGATAATCGGGTCTTTCCAGCGAGGAATAAACTGCTCCGCTGTACACACCGCTTTTAAATTCATATTGCCCGTTATTGTTTACATAAACCTGGGGACAATTGCAGGCGATCAGGAAGGCGATCCCGAAAACCGCGATGACGCCACCCACGATGACGCCCGCCCAGCTCAGCGCATGGTTGGCATTGGTAGCGGACTTATCAAACTCATACACGTCCATCCTGTTCAGGTCCGAGGCCTGTAACATGACATGGGTTTGGCCGGCAGGGACCGGCGTTTTGGTATACAGGTGCACTTCCATCAGGGTAATGGTTTTGTCTTCCTTTTTCACCCGGTTTGTTTTTTCCGTATCGGGATTGAGGTATTTCCTGTGTTCAGGGGGCAGGTTGACCAGGTCGCCCTGTATGGTATTGCCGGTAACGGTTACATTTTCCATTCCCCATATATTGTTATCCCCGTGCAGTACAAAATACTTACTGGCCCTTTGCCATTTGTCAATAGTGGCGGCATCGATGTTGCGGCTGGTTCCGGATAAAAAATAATGCTGGAAGCAGCTGGTCAGCACGATGGCCGTGACCAGCAGGGCCGGCACTTTATGTTTCCCGCAAAAACGCCAGGCATGCAGGGGGGCGCCGAGTACAAGATGCGCGGTTCGGGTCAATCGTGAAAGGATCGGTTTCATACAAATTTTTTAGGTTGTGAATAAATGGATGCGTTTGTTCATGATGCGGAACCAGAGGGGCGGAATACAGGCGAGCAGGATCATCCCCGAATAACCGGTCGGCATTTCGGGAGAATCCTCGTAACGGACCAGTTGTTCATAGCTGCGGCCGGGATGCATGTGGTGGTCAGCATGGTTTTCCAGCTGGAAAAGATTCAGGCCGTCTTTTCCCCTGTGGGATTTCCAGGCATGGTGGCTATTGATTTTTTCGGGATGGCCCGGGATTGTTTGATGACGCATCAGGCCATAATGCTGCAGGTAATTGGTTACATGGAGCAGGCAGATCGCGACCGCGCTTTGCCCGATGAAAAACAACAGGGATAAAGGCCCAGCCAGCACATAAATGAACGCGATGACCATCAAATGAAGCAATACAAAACGGAGCATCCTGTTTTGCATGCTAAAAACAATTTTGTTTTTCCGGAGCAGCCTTTTTTTCTCGATCATCCAGGCATTGCGGAAGGTGCCCGCCACCGCCCGGCCGAGAAAATGATAGAAGGATTCATTCATTTTCGCCGTATGCGGGTCTTCGGGCGTGCAGGCATACACGTGGTGACCGCCGATATGTTCGATCCGGTAGTGCAGGTAATTCTGCTGGAGCAGCAGGAGGTGACCGGCCAGCTGTTCCGGGATTTGTTTCCGGTGGATGAATTCATGCGCCAGCGTGAAACCGATGATGCCGTTCATGATCCCGGTGGAAAGCAGCAGTCCCATAAATGCAGTGATTGAAAATGGCTGATCATATACGCGGATGATGCCCCAGCAGGTTACCGCCAGCAGCACCGGAACAAAGGCGAGCGCCACCCGGCGATAGGCGGGCGAATATTGATATTGATGCAAATCCTCTTCCTGTTCTTCCCGGTAACGGCTGCGGGTCAGCCAGCCCAGCAGCGGGTGCAGGAAAAAGAATACAAAGGGTATCGCGAAATTCCACCAGCCGCCCAATAAACTGCCGGTTATCACGGCAAGGGGGAGGAACAGGTAACGCAGAAATAACCAGGGTGACATAATTATTAATTTATGGTACAGGTTTGAAGCGCGCCGCAACCGCTTTTTTTCATTTGCAGCAGGCGGCCGGTCAGGTCTTCATCAAAAGCGGAAAAAAGTTTGCGCTGGCAGAAAGGGCAATTGTGAATGTCCCCGTCGGTATCGGCATATACATAATCGGCTCCCGCGCCCGAACAGCCGAATCGTCTTTTGTTGTAATCGTGGTAAACGACCGTCGGAAAATTTTTAAACGCGGGATCATAATTCAACCGGGAAATAAATTCCTCCAATAATTGCTGCTGCTCCCTGTTCAGGGAAACATCTTTACCGGCATAATGCCCCACCGATTTGGGCTCCAGGATTTGAATAAAGGAAACACCATGATCTTTTGCGAGGGTTGCGTAATGCAGCAGGTTGTCGCGCGTGGTGAAATCCCGCGTGGCGCAAAGTGAAAAACAAACCAGCAATCCCGCTTCCACAGCCATCGTGGCCGACCCGAGGGCTCTTTCGTAAGCGTCATGCACACCCCTGAAGGCATTGTGTTTTTCCGCATCGCAGTGATCCAGGCTGATGGTGATGCCGGTGAGCCCGTATTTTTTCAGCATCCGGGCTTTTGCCGGTGTCAGCGAATAGCCCGTGCTGTACAGCCAGCTATCCGTTCCCGCGGGAATATTTTCGAGCAGGTAAAAAATATCCTGCAGCCGGTTCAGCGGTTCGCCGCCGCTGAGTTGTATCTGTGAAACACCCAGGCGGTGAAAACGATGGATGATGAGTAATAAGTCCTCCCTGCTGAGTGTTTCCGGCTGGTTCAGGTTGAGCCATTCGCAACAATGTTCGCATTGAAAACCGCATTTCTTGGTGATGGCGAAAACAAGCGTATGGATTCCGGGGACAGGCTTTGCCGAAAACCGGTTAAACTGGTGGGTGATATACCTGTTGAAAGCGGGGGAGGGCCAGCCCGGCGTATTATAGTTAACGAAATAACGGTTTCCCGAGCGGGCATAGCGGTTCAGGGGCCGGTCGTTGCGGTATTGATTACGCAGTTTCCGGAGTGCCAGGACTTTTTTAAAAGCCGTTACCGGGTTTTTAAAATTCCGGATGGCTATCCAAACGATGGACAGCCAGATCAACCGGCGCACCACCTGCCGGCGCAGCCCGGTAGCTGCATTAGCCGCCCGGGGCTTTTTCATACCGCTCCTGATTTTCATTTCGGGGACAGGGGTCTCTTTGCGGGTGTATGAATAAGACGGGGCTGCGGTATGCATATGATGCTGTTGTAGGTAAAATCTAAAACCGAATATTCAATCCAAAGGCCGGAAACTCTTTATGAACAAAAGCGTGCCGCACCGGTAAAGAAAAATTTTCCATTTTCGGGTATGCGGAAACGGTGAACGCCTTTTTGCGGTTTCGGGATGCGGCCATAAACAGGATAACACCCGTTCCGATACAGCCCAACCCGCCGGCGATCAGGGCATGCTTCAGTGAATAATCGTCATCGCCGTAATAAATCCCATTTACCCGGTTATGTCCCGGGGGAATAATTGCGCCTGTCAGAACGGACAGCCCGCCTGCGCTGCTGAGAATAATGGCCGCCACTATCCGGCCACCGCTTTTTTTCAGGTAGTGATCGCTGTGAATGGAATGATCAGTCCCGGGTTGCTGGCCGTACATACCGGCAGTCAGGGACAAGGACCCGGCCATTAAAGTTAACCACTTCATACAAGAGTTATTTGTAATCCTGGTCAGGGTTATAAAGTAATTTTCAACCCGATGACAGGAAAACGGGTATTGACCATCATTCCTTGCTGCACCTGCGGCCGGTTTTCCAGTTTTAAAAAAGCCCCGGCGCCCATACTTTTCCGTTTACTGTTGGAAGAAGAAATGAAAAAAGGAATACTGGCGGCCATACAGGCGAGCCCGGTATAAAAAAGCACAGCACCGGCGGTGAAACTGTTGCTGTTCTCACCGTTAAATGCTGCCACGATTTCATTGTCAACATGGCTGAGACCAATAATAAGACCGGTGGCCGTCAGCGTGGCGCCGCCGCCCAGGAGTACGAGGGCGGCCGTTTGCTGTCGCTTGCTTTTTTTCAGGTAGTCTGTATTCCCGGCACGCACTGGTTCGGGATTTTGCTGGCAGGAGCCGGAGAGCGCTATGACCAGGCCTGCCAGAAGGAGAATTGATTTATACATATATGGTGTTTTTATAAAGGGATGTTGATAAGCGTGTCCCGTCTGCTTTGCCCGGCACATTATTTACCACTTATTGATCCTGCCGGTAAAACTGCCATTGCTGAGTACGATCTTCTGTCCGTTTTTATTGGTGAGGATCAGTTCAAAATTGCCATGGACCGCGCAATCGTACTGGTTCGGGGTAACGGTGCCGGTGCGGGCCCTGCAATCACTGTAACCAAAACCGATCGTGCCGGATTCAATCCAGTAAACCTGTACTGAATCAATCGGGCCGTTGTTCTGTTGCAGGTTATTGCAGGACAACCCGACAGCCGCTACCGGCGCGCCGGAAGGCGAGAGGTAAGCGCAGTCGATATTCCCCTGGTTTTGGTCCAGGATCTCTATCTCGCCGCCGAAAAGATCGGGACGGCTGATATGAAGTCCCGCGAAGTTGGCAAAAATGAATTGCGGGAGATAAAAACTACTGTTGATCTTCGAACCGGATCCGCCCTCATATTGCTTCCCGTTATACGTAAAGCGGATACTGGTCTCATACGAAACGCCATCGTTGTTTTTTTTGCAGCCGGATAGAATGCAGACCGGGATAAAAAATAATCCGGTAAAACTGACCAGGATGGAGGAGATAGATTTCATTAAAGTTTTTTATCGCGGGTTTAATTCCCTTTTTGTTAATAGTTGAATTTGTCTCCCCTGAATGTTCCCGTTACGGTAACCGAATCCGTTCCGTACCGGCAGACCGCCGAATAATTGCCTGCTATATAATGATCCGAAAAGGATGTTATGACGAGTTGCCCGCTATTGGCTCCTGAATTCAGGTAAATGGGGGAACTGCCCGAAACGCCATCGGGCCGGTACTGGCAACTGAATCCCTGCGCTATACCAAAACTGCCGGTTTGGCTGATGGAAGGATAAAGATTGATGATGACCATATTGGTGGCATCGTTCGTACCCTGGATATAACCCGGTCCGCCGAGGAAAGTATAGGGCGCCATCCGCGCCTTGCTGCCTTTTGCCTGAATGTTTACGGTAGTACCCGATGACAGCAGCACCTGTGCAATTACTTCGTTGTTATTTGCCGCGGGAGCAAAAGGATTGTCTTTCTTACAACCGGACACAGAAATCATTCCGGGCAGGAAAAGGTACAGCCATGATTTTTTCATAATTGTGGTTTGAACTGCTTCGGAATGTTTGGAATAACTGATAATTAGTTTAGAAATCCGTCCGGGATCAATGTCCCATGGTCACCCGCAGGTACACGGGAACGGAAGGATTCGAGATATTATACTTCAGCGTACCCTCATCAAGGGTTTCGATCTGTGCATCGACCGTTCCGCTGCCGGTTACCGTAAGGCGGAGCACCGTTTCGTTGTTCTGGAAGGTCCAGCTTCCTACCGTTACCAGGTCCGGGTCGGCAGGATTGCACCTGGTGGCGCCCTCCGTTTCGGTAAACATGGCAGAGTTATTAAAGGTGATGATATTGTCCAGGTCACAGGCGGCCACGCCCGCCGTTACATCCGTCCAGGGATCTGAAGGACTTGATTTTTGTTCCATCTTCACCTGTTTCCAGGTTTTTTGTGTGAGCAACTGGGTTTTGGATTTAGCCGGGTTATTGTTGTCTTTTTTACAGTTGAGCAGGGCGCTGCCTAACAGGAGTAGGACGGCAAGTTGCAGGGGGGTGAAATACTTTTTCATACTTGTTGGCTTTTGAGTTCGGGAATTATTTCTGACTGTTAAATTCGAATAATGAACAGGAAACCGGAAATTGAATTTTGCAGTTGCCGCGTTTGAGTTTGCAGTTTTTACTAAAGAGGGAATCGGGCAAAAAGAGCCGGATATGCCCGTGAGGATAGATGAGTTCAATGGCCAGTATGCCTGAAAAATCACCTGGATACGTATTTTTTTATTAATTTAAGGATCGACGAACCACTTTCCGGCCCGGCCGGTACGCAACAGATTAAAAACCAAAGATGCCCGACCATCCCTCCCAGGAATTCCTGTTCCGGCGGATCAGGGAGCTATTGCCGCCCCAGGCCTCTCTGTCCGACACAGTGGCCGAAATCCTGCACCTGAGCAGCGACAGCGCCTACCGGCGGATCCGGGGCGAAACACCGTTGATCCTTGACGAAGCCAGGCAGCTATGCGACCATTTTCATTTATCACTCGACCAGTTGTTCGCGCTCAGCGATGATTCGGTGCACTTCCATTTTACCCGGGTACATCATGAGCAGTATACCTATGAACAATTCCTGCAGGGTTTGCTGGACCTGTCCGTGCATATCAACCGGTCTTCGAATAAGGAGATTATTTACCTCACCAAGGACATGCCCCTGTTCCATAATTTCTATTTCAGGCCGCTGGCGGCTTTCCGGTATTTTTTCTGGATGAAGAATATTCTTTATCACCCCGATTTTACCAACCGGGAATTTGAGATGGGGTTGCTGCCGGCAAAGACCGAATCATTGGGAGGGGAGCTTGCGCGCGCGTACACGGGCATCCCTTCCGTGGAAATATGGAATACGGAATGCGTGAACAGCACAATTTCACAGATAGAATTTTGCCGGGAGCTGGGTCTCTTCCCCAACGCGGGGGATATCCTGGCTGTATACGAATCGCTGGAAGCTACCATCCTGCATATCCGGGCGCAGGTAGCCGCAGGGTATAAATTTATGCCCGCAGAAGAAAAACCGGTCCGGGCAAATAATTTCCGTTTCTTTTACAACCGGATCGTGCTGGGGGATAATACCATTCTCGTAAAGACCGGGCAGGAGCAATCCGTATTCCTGAATTACAATGTGCTGAATTATATTCATACCCCGGATGCGCATTTTTGTGCGGAGACCGGCAGGGACCTGCAAAACCTGATGCGGAAATCGACACAGATCAGTCAGACGGCCGAAAAACAGCGAAATATTTTTTTTAATATCCTGCTTACCAAAATCGGGGACCGCAAACGAAATTTAATGTAATCATATGACCAGCGGCGAATTACAGGAAAGGTTGTTTCAAGAAGTGAAAAACAGGTTGACGGAGGGCCGGTCATTGCCCGGTGAGATCGCCGCATTGCTGGGCATCAGCGCCGACAGCGCTTACCGCCGGATCCGCGGGGAAAAAACCCTTTCACTGGATGAGTTGCAGGCGATCTGCGTTCATTTCAGGATTTCGATGGACCAGGTCATGCAGCTGTCAAACGGCGGCATGCAATTCTTCGGGAAATGCTACGACCGCACCAATTTCAGGTTTGAAGATTACATGGGCGATATGATCCGCGACCTGTCCATGGTCAACAACGCTCGGGAAAAGCAATTTTACTTTTTTGCAAAGGATCTCCCGGTATTCTACCTTTTTCAGTTGCGCGAACTGGCGGCCTTTAAATGGTTCTTCTGGCTCAAGACCTATTTCCAGGACCCGGCATTCGAACATAAAAAAATGACTTATTCGGAATTTCCCGGTGAACTGTTTGTGCAGCAGCAGCAGGCGCTTGACCTGTATAACCGGATTCCCTGTGTAGAGATCTGGAACATTGAAAGCATGAATATTATTTTCCGGCAGATCGATTTTTATTGGGAAAGCAGGGTTTTTGCATCAGACCGGGATATTCTCATCCTGCTGGATGCGATTGAGCAACTCTGGAATCACCTCGAAAAACAGGCCGCGCTGGGCTATAAATTCAATATCGGCGACCCGGACCAAAAACCGATGGGGGAGATCAGGATGTATTATAATGAAGTGCTGCTGGGCTATAACAATATACTTGTAGAGATGGATGGGCAACGGCTTTCTTTCATCAACCACTCCACGATCAATTATATGATGACCAGGGATCAGTTTTTCTGCCAGATCATGTACAATCATTTGCAAAACCTGATGCAGCGTTCCACCCTGATCAGCGAAGTGAGCGAAAAGGAAAGATCCCGGTTTTTCAGGATCATACGCGAAAAGATCGACAAACGCCGGAAAAACCTCCGTCCCTGAGCAACCCCGGGGCCCCGTCATACATCTTTAGGCAGGATTGTTGTAAGTTACACCCGGGGTCCCGTTCCGCCTGCCCGTTTATTAAAAGATCATATATGAAAAACTTTTTTCTTGTTCTTTTCTCCGCGTTTTTACTGAATAGCTGTAATGTATTATCCCAACTGCCCACCGGCGGCGGGGTTACCGAAGGTGAAGCGGCCCAGGGAATCAAGGAGGCGTTGAACCAGGGCCTGGTAAAAGCGGTATTGCAGCTGAATCGGGAAGATGGATTTTTCAAAAATGCATTTTATAAGATATTGATGCCCCCTGATGCCAAAAAGATCGAAAATACCCTGCGCGATCTTGGTATGGGCAATATGGTGGATAAAGCTATCCTGCAGATCAACCGGGCCGCGGAAGACGCCGCGGGTTATGCCAAACCCATATTTGTCGATGCCATTAAAAGCATGACCTTATCCGACGCGATCGGGCTGGTGAAGAACGGCGATACCAGCGCGACCCATTTTTTCCGGGTCAAAACAACGGATAAGCTGATCGCGGCATTTTTACCGGTCATTAAAAATTCGCTCGACAAACTGAACGCCACCAAATATTACGGTGACGTGGTAAATACCTATAATAATTTCCCCACAACATTTAAAAAGCTGAATCCCGATCTTCCGGGATTTGTGACGGCCCGGGCTACCGACGCCCTCTTCGATCTCGTATCCAAGGAAGAGCTGAACATCCGGCAAAACTTCGCCGCGAGGACTACCGATATCCTGAAAAAAGTATTTGGGGCGAAATGGTAGGCCGGGGATTGTTCGCTGTTGTCAGTAATCCGGGAACACGCTCCAGTAGAGCAGTACAACTCTTCTCCGTACATCATCCACTTTGTAATCGGTGATCTTGGGATCAGGCAGTTCTTCACCTTTTCCCTTGTAGATAAAAATGATATTTCCCTGGTTTGAATTCGCTTTGGTATAGGCCTGGAACAGTTCGATCACGGATTTAGCCCGCAGGTTGGACAATGACTTATTCAGGTTTTCACGGGTTACCGGTTGCCCGGTGAACTGCACATCGTTTTTCAGGTCCTTATAAAGATTGCTTGTTTCCGAAATATCCGTGGCATCCGCATAGCCCTTGGCGGTGATGGCCAGCGAGAGCGGGAAATCCGGATATTTTTGTGTGAAGGCGCTGATCTCTTTCGATACGGGCTCGAATATTTTCCCGATGGCAGCCACCACATTTGGCGCTACCGTGTATTTACCAGGTTCAAACAGGAGATCCTGGTCCAGTTTCAAAACGGTATTCCGGTTGATCAGGTCGGTGAGGAACATGATCTTCCCGTTGATCCTTTTGGTGGCGTTGAGGCAGACCGAAAGATTTTTACGGAGCCGGTCCCAATCGTCTTTTTTCACTTCCACGGTACCGATCAGGATCGTATTCTCCTGGTGTAATTGACTGATCTCGGTTTTTGTTTTATCGATAAACTGGCTGATGCGGCTGTTGGCGGTATCGTCCAGTTCGTTGAGGGCGACCTTGTTTTGCCGCTTATCGTCCAGCGTAGCCAGTTGCTGGTTATACACCAGCAGCAGGCTGTCCTGCTGCGATAAATTCTTTTTCGTGGCGGCCACTTTTCCCTGCGGGATGCAGGAGGCGAAATGAATGGCGACGGCCGCGATCATAAGCAGGCAGGATGTTCTTGTTTTTTTCATAAAAGAACATTTTAAGTGGTGTTTCTAAAGTTAAATAAATCCCGGAGGAAAAACAATAAATAAAACCCGGGTGATCTATCCCCGGGTTTCGTTGTATTTCACAAGTTTTAGAGGGTTAACACAAAAATGCCGTGAACCTATCCGGCGGATTTTTATCCGGATGAAAGGTAATGATCAACTTCTGCAGGTGATATTCCTGACAATTTTACAGCAGAAAAACAAAGCGGTACTGGCGATTCAGATCCGTTCGCCGTATGTATATTTTGTTGAAACCGGATCAGGCACCACGGAAGAATACGGTGAAAAGCAAAAGGTCATCACAAAATATAATCTCTGTTCCGGCATCGACTCTGCGATCTGTACCGGGCAGGGAAAACCGGTTGGTTCAACGGTTACACAGTGCAGGTTCTTTACCACCCGGAGTACGAATGAAGGGCGTTTTGTCATTCGTTTTGGTCCCGATATTGTCGGAAAAAAGAAACATGCCTATGATATAGTAGAGGAAAATGCGGCAGCATTCCTGAACAGGAACTTATCCCTCCCGGGTTATTGTACATAACAGGGGGAACACGCTAACCTAATTTACAATTACCTGATTATTTTGACGAATAAAAAATAAATTTAATTTATAAATATTTTATATATATTTAGAATCTCCCCTTTACTTCCGGTACTGCTTTCAATATAATCCTCCGAAGTGAACTAACAGTTACTCCGCACATGAAAACCCCTTACCCGGGGAACTATTTTATTTATAACCACCAAAATTTAAAAAATGAAAAAAACATTTTTCATGTGGCTGTTTATTTCAGCCGCCATCTACGCGGACAGCCAGGGCAAAACACTTTACACGGTCAATTTTGTAAAACCCAAATCCGGGATGCGATCTGCTTTTGAAGCCAGCTGGAAGACACACCTTGCTAAATATCATAAGACAGAAGATAAAAGGAATGTCTATGAAATCACCAGCGGCCCCAGGTCGGGCACCTACCTGATCGTAGAAGGCCCGATTGCTTATGCAGACATGGATGTAGACAGGCCTACTGATAAAGAACACGGGCTGGACCTGGAGAAGAATTTCTCGCCCAAGCTGGATGATAACAGCACGGAAGCCACTTACCGCAGGGATGATACGGCCAGCTTTAACCCGAATGTGGATGCTGAAAAATTTTTCGTACAGGTGACACATATCAAATTCGGCATGCAGAATGAAACGCTCCGGGAATCTAAAAGATCATCGCTGATCACTGCCAAAATAAACCCTAAAAGCCCGTTTAGTAGTAATGTTTATGTACAGATAATGTCAGGATCTGACCCGGTGATGGTTTCTGTAAGAAACCTGAAAGACGGGTACAAGGAACTGGAAAATAATTATTACGGACCGAACCCGCTGGCCAACCAGCCCAACGCATTCAAGGATGCTTATATAAAAGACTATGGCCAGGATGCCTGGGATGCGCGGCAAAAATTACTGGACAATAATGCGAATATCGCGAGCCGGGAAGTTTACCTGATGAAACTCCGCAAGGACCTGAGTTCTCCGCCGGATGGTTCAAAATAAAATCATTCAAATCCCGGATACGCCATCCGGGATTTTTATGCCCCTGCCAGCAGGACCTGCCAGGCGGC